>CAJXDB010000009.1 GCA_913052285.1 uncultured bacterium
TGGGCAGTATTGCCGTGAGCTCACCATCTTCGATCCTACCCTCGACGTAGAGGAACCCGGCCTCGTAGATCCTCCACTCGCTGGCAACACCCCAGGCGTAAATGAAGGTAACGCGGCCGTCAGGATCGATGAAATCGACAACGAGCGTGTGGGGGAGCACACCGCTCCATTTTCCATCTCCCCACGTTCCGCAGAATGACTCAGGTTCGACAGCGCAGGTGATTTTGATATCGTCGGGGAGAAGGGGGGTATCATCTCCAGCGTGCGCTCTCTCACTTGCGAGAAGGCTGATGCCTAAAACGAGCGAGGCAATGACGACTAGTTTCGAGAATTTCAACATTCCAACGTTCCCTTCAGTTGCTAGGAATGACTTTGGTAACTAGGTAGCTGAAAGTAGTTTGCACCATTAATCTCTACTTGTCAATGGCCGTCTATATCCTGATGAGGTACAAATCCCATAGTATTTGTAGCGACTTACGGGTTTATTTCTTGGTAAAGACGATTTCTCTTGCAAAAAAGTCAACTGATTTTGGTTTAAGTTTTTCTTTTAAATATTTTACAACTTCCTCTCCATCCTTTGATCCACGACAGCTGTGTAAGTGAAAGTACAAGGAATTGTGTTCTGGGTACGTGTGTATTGCCGCATGTGATTCAGAAAGTAAGACAACTGCGGTATATCCCTGAGGCTCAAACTCATGCTCAACTGAATTAAGAACAGTAAACTTATCTTTCTTTAGTCCTTCAAACAAGATCTGCTTTAATTTTTGAGTATCTTTCAGTAGTGCACTCTTAATTCCGTGCATAACGCACGAAATTTCACTACCAGATTTATGTGCGTAATATTCGTCCATGCGGCAATTGTATACTTTTATGACCTATTTTAGAATGTGTGAATGAGTTTTGTTGTTTCAGCTAATCGAATTACGTCGATAGATCTATTGAGAGGATTTGCCATAACTATTATGGTTGTGTCTCATACCATAATATTTTTACTTGCAGGTGTACAACCCATATGGTTTATCTTCTATGAAGCTCTTGCGGCACCGATTTTCATATGTGTTGTAGGCATTATGGTGGCAATATCGTCACGTAGGAGTAAACACACACTTAAGTATTATTTGATAAGAGGGCTAATGGTTGTGGGAGCAGGTGTGTTTGTGGACATAGCAATTTGGCAAATATATCCTTTCACAAGCTTTGATGTTCTTTACTTAATAGGGCTAGCCATCCCAGCTGCATATCTTTTTCTTAAGCTAAATCGAGTAATACAATTGACCATTATTTTCTCAGTGTTTTTTCTCACTCCATTTCTGCAAGTGCTGTTCGGATACATTAATCCTATTGGATTGCTGAATCTTGAAAAAGTCAGTGAATACAGTGAGGTGTTGAGTAGGTGGTTGATAAACGGATGGTTCCCAGTTTTTCCATGGATAGTGTTTGCATTTGTAGGGGCAGTGTTTGGTGATTTACGGTACCGATTGAATAATAAGTTTTTTCTAAAAAATAAAAATGTAGCCATTTCGAGTTTGGCTGTTATTGGTTTAGGCAGTATCATCATGTTTTTTTCACCTGGTACTCCTTTGGCACTGACCAGTTATAGTATTGGTTTTATATATCCGCCGACTATAGGGTTTAGTGTCGTGGCAGTGGGCATTGTTGGCGTACTGTTTATTGTAATGGAGAATGTTTCTACTGTTCGTATTTTGAAACCACTTGCGATATTTGGAAGTATGGCTTTATTTTTTTACATACTTCACCTAGCACTTCTTGAGTATGTGCTATCTTTACTAGGTGCGATCCATTCATTTACTGTGACTCTACTCATTTGCTCAGTGTTTCTTGGTTTCCTACTGCTGGTTGCATATGGTTTGTATAAAATGAAGCAGAGATTGAATTGGGGAACGAAGCCTTGGATTCTAAAATTTATTTTTGGCGGATAGATATGCGTAATCTTTGTATAGGTAGTAGATTTTTATCACAAGAATATGTTCTTGTTTTCTTGGTAATGTTTACGACTGGCATGGCCAGCATGCTTTATGAGGTTGTTCTAATTTCTTTTTTTGCTGCAACTATCGGTGCTACAGAACTTTCTTCTGCTATTGTAATTGCTGGATTTCTTCTTGGGCTTGCCATTGGCTCACTTATTGGAGGCAAGCTTTCAAAGAAGAATATATCGTATACGTCTACTCTAATTGTGGTAGAACTTCTTATTGCTATATATGGCTTCTCTTTTTTCAGTTTGGTTTTTCTTATTGATCTTTTCACACTTTCAAATACTTGGTTGTATATTTTTCTTGGTACCATGCTACTGATTCCTACGACACTAATGGGTGTTGAAATTCCTATTGCAGTACGTATTCTTAACAAAAAGCCGGGTGAGTCTGGCGAAGATGCAGGTTTTGTATACATGTCAGATACTATTGGTGGAGTTTTTGGAGCACTTCTTACTGGGATTCTATTTATACCCCTCTTAGGATTTCATGGATCAATGTATTTTGGAGGGTTTTTAAATATTATTACTGCGCTACTCGTCTTTATTTTAAGCGTACAGCTATATCGAATTTCTCCAAAGATTTTATATGGAGGTGTAGTACTTATTTTCGGAATTGGGTTGTGGTTTATTACCACTACAGATATGTGGGATACGTCCAATATTAAATTGTTCAGCTCTCTTCATAGAAATGCGACAATTGTTGAATCTGTCAGTTCTCCGTACCAACATATTCTTGTTACAAAAAATCCTTCTTACGGAAATTCCTTATTTCTTAATGGGAGATTGCAAATTACAGAACAAGACTCTCTCCTATACCATGAATTTTTGGTGCGGCCTGCATTGGCCGCTCACTCAAATCCACAAAAAGTTCTTGTAATTGGTGGTGGCGACGGTGGTGTACTGCGTCAGCTCCTCGAAGCTGATCTTTCTGATATAACGCATGTTGATCTTGATGAAAAAGTCATTGAAGTTTCTAGAAAGCATCTTCCACTTGTAAGTAAGGGATCACTTGATGATCCGAAAGTTAGTAGAGTTATTGCAGACGGAAGACTTTTTCTTGAGAAAACGGACGAAATGTTTGATATTATCGTTATAGATCTGCCGTCTCCTTATTTTATAAAACTCGAATTACTGTACTCTCAGGAGTTTTATCAGTTGGTACAACAAAAACTAAATAGGGGAGGGATTGTTGTAACACAAGCATCAACTCCATACCTCTTTCTTGAAGCACATACCGCTATACTGAACACCATCTCATCAGTTTTTAGACACACGTACTCATACACAGTAGCTGGTGCATCCCTATCATCGATTGGGTATGTTATTGGAAGTGATACTGTTGATTCTCGCACTGTACACAATAGAAATATTGAATCTGGAAAGTGGTATAATCCTACGCATCACAGTGAGTTATTTATAAATCCTACTTTTCTGGAAGATGTTTATTTAAATAATAATATTCCAATATCAATCGATAACAAACCTGTAATATATAGATTTCTTGAACCGTCATATACCGGTAGTGGCATATTAGATACGGACTAAGATGAGAGAGCAAAGAAAAGGTATAAGTAAAGAGATGGTACATAAACATTGGTATGTACTTGCAATACTGTTGCTAGGTATTCTTGCACTCTCTTTTGTCGTGCGTGATCCAATTGCACGGATCATGTGGTATGACCATCAGTCTTTTAAGTGGGGGTATGCACTCTCATATACCGATGAAAAGCTGTTAATGGATATCGGGAATTATTACTTCAGTGATAGGTACCGTAATTTAAATCTTGCGCTTGAGGCATATACTAAGGCAGTAGAAATAGAACCTGCTGTTCTATGGGGAAATTATCAAATATCACGAATACATTTTATTCGTGGAGAGTTTGAAGACGCTCTTATATCAATAAACAAAGAACTTGAGGCAAATCCTGAGAACCTACGTTCTTTGTATGTACGCGGGCTTATTTATGGATATAGAGGGAAGGATGGAGATCTAGAAAAGTCAGAGCAAGATTTCAAGCAGTTCACACTATGGGCACCACGTGAGTGGGCAGGGTATAATGATTATGCGTGGATATTGTCTTTGCTTGGAAAGCATTGGAAAGCAAAAGAAGTAATTATCAGCGCTTTTGAAAAAGTTCCAGATGCAGAGAATAATGCATGGCTATGGAATACTCTAGGAGTAGCAGAGCTTAATCTTGGGGAATACAGAAATGCGAAAATGTCGTTTAATAAGGCACAATCTCTTACAGATTCAATGACTATAGAAGACTGGAATTTGGCATATCCTGGCAATGATCCAGTTGATAGAGAAAATGGTTTATCGGAATTTAAAAAGGCAATTGAGGTAAATTTAAGCACAACGTTATAGAATTAATAATTATATGAAGAAACGTACACTCATTGTATCTATACTTGTAGTAATTGTTTTAGTTGTTGCTGCAATCCCACTCTTGAGCGATGGTGGTTTTGAAGAGAGAAATTCTTCTTCAATTATATGGACCAGTTTGGTTGGTGAGGGGATAATAGCTCCAGCATGTGGTTCAACAGAAGCGTCAGTAACGTGCAGTGGAGGTGACCCAGTAGTTACAATAGCTACAGATTATCCTGGACATGGAGGAAGTTGTACTGGCGTGAATGTCGATATAAGTGGTTCTGGAGTGCCGGGAGGTAGTGTAAATTCCGGAACTATGTCATGTGGCACTAGTTGGACATACAGCAACGGCTTGATTGATGACACAGTATATAACTACACGGTAAATTTCCAAACGTTAATTGGTGGTGGACAAACTTGCGTACAACACAAAGGAGGGATGTCGTGTACAGATAACCCACCTATACCTAGCGGAGACAGTTATTCTGGAACCTTTACAACCCCAATGTGTACACCCGCCCCAACCGCCACACTTTCTGCAATTCCATCTTCCATTACCACAGGCGGATCCTCAACCCTTACATGGGGCAGTACTAATGCTGACAGCTGTACGAGTACAAGTTTTGGACCTGTGAACGGTGCAACAGCTGGATCAGTATCTGTTAATCCTGGAAGTACAAAGTCATACACCATAACGTGTTCAAATAGTGCTGGATCAGCAAGTGATTCAGCAACAGTCACTGTGAGCAATCCTCCATCATCAGCGAGTGTTAGTAGTAGTGATGAAAGTATTACAATAGGAGAGTCGACAACACTGTTGTGGTCATGTAGTAATGATACAGACTCAAGTGCAGGAGTAAACTTCAGCACAGGTGGAGCACTGTCAGGATCAACTGCTGTCTCACCAGTATCTGACACTACTTACACCGTAGCATGTTCAAATGATGATGGATCAGTGCAAGACTCAACAACGATAACTGTTTTGAATCCAACTCTTTCAATTTCCGCTAGTCCAGCCAAGGTTAGACCAGGAAACTCCACAACCATCTCTTGGTCTGCAACAGGCGAACCGGACAACTGTGCTGTTTCAGGGCCTTCGTTCTCAGCAAGTGGCACTTCTGGATCCCAAGGAACGGGGTCTATTAATGAGCAAAGTACATACACACTAGTCTGTCTGTATGACGCTGTAACTCTCAGTGATCAAGTAACTGTGACTCTTATACCTAGTTTTGAAGAATTCTAAAAAACCGCCAGCTGGGGTTCGCCGGTTGGCGGATTAGAACCCTAAGTATTCCATTATTTTATGTGAGAAGGGTTCATCCTGCTCTTCTTCTTCGAGATATGTAATGAGATGACTATGCACTTCGGTTGGATGAACGTTTGAGATTGGAATAACGATATGCGGCATTAAAATCTTTTTTGATTTAATTAGAAGTTTTGGTGACTCATCCTCTTCGTCAAGTACACAAAATGATTCAAGCGTCTGGTACGGATACATCCGCTTGTTTATAACAACACCTCGATCGTTGAGTTCAAAACTTGCCTCATCAGGTTTTTTTGCGGCATAAAGCGCTAGTGTAAATGCTCCAACAAGAACAAGAATAGCAAGGAGAACATTGTTTAATATGATTGCAGTCACGGCAACTGCAACTGCGATAATCCCAAGTGCCCAAAACCAGTCCGGACTCTTTTCCTTGTGCTCGTACTCAAATGCTTTCCAATGTATGCGTCCTTGCGTCATGGAGTCATTGTATTACTACATCCTTCTGAATAATTCGGAATAGTATCTGTCTCAAGACAAAACGAAAGTGTATATGTTGAGCCAGAGGCGTCTGATTGGTACGTGTAGGTGCGCGCAGGATGTGTAGGGTCTTTAGGCACTGCACTTATTATCTCTTCGTCTTCAAGTGTTATTGAAAATGCGTCATCTCCGGTAAGAGTTATTTCTTCAGGAAATACCGGAAAGGTGTTGTTGTTCACAATATAGAGGTTAAGTGCCTTGCTAACTTCCTGCACGTTTGTTATGCGTTCGGTATCGCGGGTTTTTGCGCGGGCTGTATCTAGTGTAACAAGCACAATCGATGCAAGCACTGCCATTATTGCAATCACAACAAGAATTTCTAATATGCTAAAACCACGAGCACTCTTCATACACATATTGTAGCACTGTGTAATGAAAATTCGAGCTTATTTATAGTTGCGGAGGGTGTGGGACTCGGTCACCCATCGCTAAGTATAATTGTTCACTTCGTTCCAATTCTACTAAGCGCGTTCGACCCCGACTCGGCGACAAGTACTCGTCCGCCAGCCGGCGGACTTCGTCTTGTATACCGCCTCCGTTTTTCGAACCCCATCCCTACCGGTAAAACGTAAAAACCCCAATGCTGTCGCATCGGGGCTCCACGTTTTATGCGGAGGGTGTGGGACTCGAACCCACATGGGCTTTCACCCCCTAGTTTTCAAGACTAGTGCCTTACCAATTCGGCGCAACCCTCCATATTAGACTTTTATAGTATCATTGAGCCAGCTATTTTCTAAGTAATGCTCCTCTGCATGACAATTTGGACATAAAAGTTCTAAATTTTTTAATGTACTGTTCTTTCTGTTTCTATCTTTGTGATGTACAACTAAAACTTCGTACGTACCATATTCACATCTTTCACATTTTTTCCCGCGTTGTTCAATCAGCCTAATTTTTAAAGCTCTTTGGCTTTTAACGTTGTCCTTAGGGCTACCAACTTTGTACTTAATACCTGTCCTGTGAGTATTTGCACAGCCACGACTACACGTTTTCTTATGTGCGCTTGCTAGGATTGGTTTCGCACAAATAACGCAGGGCTTTTCTTTCCTACACGCTTTTCCATAACAGGATTGTCCGCAGAATACTCTACCCTTATTCTGCTCGATTTCAATAGGCCTTCTGTAAACGGACGTACCACACATTATGCAGTCAATATTTGGGTTTCTTTTATACTCACCCATTCATCCATTCTACCACAAAAGACTCTCCTGATTTGACTTATTTATACTGTTTTAAACCTGTTTTGGCTCCTTCGGCTTGTCGCTTCGCTTTGCGATAAAGAAGATATATACAATTTCAAGAATCGCAAGCGTATTAAGAACAAGAAGTGCAATAAACCACCATTTCTCAGCGCGTCGTGCCGCAAGCCATAGTGCCCACCCCTTCCAGACAAGTGTCCATATAGATATGAGCACAACAAGTGGAAGCCCAAAGGTTGCAATAGGTCCTACAATCAAATTCTCCATTGCCGTATAGTAGCAAAACAGCCATATAATTAAAAGGGATTTGCTCGCTTGTGCAGGGATGCTATGCTTCCTGTTATGCGTCTCATTGGTATAGATTTTGGAACAAAACGGGTCGGTATTGCGCTTTCTGACGAAGATGGAACAATGGCACTTCCACATACTGTTCTTGAAAATACAGACGATTTAGTTCAAAAAGTACACACAATTATTAAAGATAATGAGGTCAGCGAGATTGTGATTGGAGAGTCGGTAAATTTTGAAGGAGAAGATAATCCTGTAATGAAAAAGATTATCAAGTTTAAAGAGCAGCTTGAGAAAGAATGTGGCAAGAAAGTTCACCTTGAACCGGAAGTACTAACAAGTGTTGAAGCGCGTCGTACCGGAGTCGACAAGAAAATGCTCGATGCGTCGGCGGCCACACTTATTTTGCAAAGTTATATAGACAAACATCATGGAGAATAATATTTCAGTAGAAGAATTTAAGAAACTCAACATAGTTATTGGCGAAATAAAAAGTGCGGAGAAGGTTCCTGATACTGACAAGCTTCTTAAGCTGTCAGTTGACCTTGGAGAAGAGTCGCCACGGCAAATTATTTCAGGAATTTCAGAGTTTTTTTCGGATGAAAGTAAACTTGTTGGAAAAAAGTGCACCTTTGCGGCAAATTTAGAGCCAAAAACAATTAGAGGTCTTGAGAGTCAGGGAATGATCCTTGCCATAAGTACTCCTGAAGGAGGTTTTTCACTTTTAGTTCCTGAAACTGACATTCCGTCCGGAAGCAGTATTCGCTAACATGGTGTTCCCACCGTTTAAAGTGTTATGGGGGAAAGGGTGGGAGTGGTTTCGTGTGCGCGCCCACGGCGCGCACGCTCAAGCATGGCTCGTATTCTTTTCATTCACAGAGTCATCTTTCCTTTTAATTGCTCCTGACCTTCTTCTTGTTGCAATGCTTTTAGCAGGCTCGGAGCGTTGGTTCTATTTTGCAACACTTACTGTTGCGGCTTCAGTTGCTGGCGGCATCTTTGGTTATGTAATTGGAGCATTTTTCTTTGATACTGTAGGAATTCGAGTTGTTGAATTCTACGGCATCATGGATGAGATTGAGTCTATGAAAGTCCTATTTGATGCAAATGCATTTTGGACTATTTTTATTGCCGCATTTACTCCCATTCCATACAAAGTATTTGTGCTAGCCGGTGGCTTTTTCAAGATAGACTTCCTTATATTTATAGTCGCGTCTATTTTAGGACGAGGGCTTCGGTACTATATTATTGCCTACATTGTACACCTGTACGGAGAGCGCGTAGCTCGCATACTTCTTCGTTACTTTAATATCTCTGCCATCGCTCTAGTTGTCCTTACTGTTTTATACATACTATATATAGTTATCTAAGTGCACTCTAGAGTATACTTAATGTGTATAACACTATGCACAATACTCGCACTAAAATTCGAGATACGTTCTTGTCGGTTTTTCCTCCTCCGCATATTCTGTCAATGACCGCCCCAGGTCTCTCACTTTCTAATTCGAATGCGCGCGTAATTGAGGTTTCCAGCACGTTTTGGGGAAAGAAACTTTCACGATTTAATACTTGGGAAATGCCAGATGGAGCCGTACAAGGTGGAACTGTTTCAGATCGTAATTCTCTAATCAAATTTCTTTCTAATGTTCGGCAGACATGTGGAATAGACCATGTGCATGTCTCACTTCCAGAAGAAAAGGGATATCTATTTCATACACATGTTCCTACAACTGCAACGCCGGATCAGATTAGGACTACCGTTGAGTTTAAGCTTGAAGAAAATGTTCCAATAGCTCCGCAAGATGCAATATTTGACTACGACATTTTAGGACGGCACAAAAACAGTACCGTACACGTTGACGTTAGTGTCGCTGTATATCCTAAGCACGTGATTTCAGACTTTTGGGATGTATTTAATCATGCCGGAATGATTCCACTTTCATTTGAAAGCGAAGCGCACTCAATTTCTCGTGCCGTTATTCCGCGCGGAGACTTAAGGACGTATATGGTAGCAAGCATTGGAAAAACAGAAACAGATCTTTTTATAGTCCATCGCGGTGCTCTAGCATTTACATCAACCCTTGAAATTGGAGGCAAGACAATTACACGCGCTATTGAAAAAAATCTTTCAATAAGCAACAAAAGGGCAGATGAGTGCAAATATACAGATGGACTTGTTAATGGAAAGGATGGGTCTGCTCTTTCAGGGTCAATCATAAGTACAGTAAGCGCTCTTAAAGACGAAATAAACAAACATTATACATACTGGCATACAAGGCGTGACGATGCAGGACACGAGGTACACCCCGTTGAAAAACTACTTCTTGTCGGAAGCGAGGCCTGTATTCCCGGGTTAGCAGAATATTTTTCGGCCGGCTTAAAGGTTCCTACTGATCGCGCAGATGTATGGACGAATATGTTTTCCTTAAATGACGTTATACCGGCAATTCCTCGAGAGGAATCATATGCATATGCTCCGGCGGTCGGTCTTGCGCTTCGTAATTCTTGTTGAATATGGCAAATCTTCTTCCAATAAAACAAAAACAAGGTGTGCGTCGGGAATATATGTTTCGTATGGCGTCAGTTTCAGTTTTTTTTACCGCTTTTTCTGTACTTGCAGGAACAATATTTCTCATGCCGACGTATCTCTTATCGGAGGTAAGAGAAAAGCAAGCTGTGGAGGAGCAAGTATTTATTCGTGAACTTGTTTCAAGTGTGGAGGTGGTAGATGCTCAAACAGTACTTCGCGAAGCTAGGGAAAAAGTCTCAATTCTTTCAGATTTAGAATCTCAAGCTCCACTTCAAACAGTACTTCCTAAAATTCTTGAATACAAACCTCGTTCTATTTCTATAACGTCTATATTTTACGACTTTAGAGTAAGTGCGGGAGCAACAATTGCCGTGCGGGGGGAAGCGGAAAATCGTGATGATCTCATAGCATTCTCAAAGCGTTTGGAAAGAGACGTTGTGTTTGCAAACGTAGAGCTTCCTGTTTCAAATCTGGCCAAGGAAAATGACATTACTTTCTCGCTAACGCTTTTAATTAATTCAGAAGGATAATGCATTCCAAAACTGCAACAATTTTTATTCTTTCACTAATTGCACTTATGACTTTTGTCGGTGTATATGCATTTGTCTTGGCTCAAGTTATGTCTCGTGCCGCAGCAGTTTCTGAAATATCAGGAACACTTACACTTGAACAGGAGCAAGCTGTTCGTCTGAGAGATACAAAAAATATAATTCGTGACACTAAAGAGCACCGAACCGTACTCAACGAATATGTTCTTGCACCAGATGGTGTGGTTTCAGTACTTCAAGAACTGGACGCACTTGCAGAAAGTGCACGTGTAGACCTTCAGGTGACATCGGTTCAACTTGAGCCACTTGATCTTGAACGTTTAAAATGGGGAGAACGACTTCGTCTTTCACTCAGTGCGGATGGGAGTTTTGCTCGAGTTGCACACTTCCTATTTCTTGTAGAGTCTCTTCCTCTTGCAGTTTCTGTTCATCAGGCAAGTCTTGAGCGTAGTGAGAGCATTGGAGGCAAAAATGAGACATGGCAGGGTTCGTTTAATATAGCTATTGTAAAGCATAAATAATATGGGCAACGAACGATTTAAATCGGCACTTCAATACGTTCAGCTTCTGTTTTCGCGCGGAATCATAAGACCTTCACGTGCGTGGCTTGTAATACTTAGTTTTTCGTCAGTGCTTATAATTACGTTTCTTATAATAGGTGGTATATTATTTATCGGTGTTCGAGACGGAGAATTGTTTATTTCAAAAATGGATAGTACCGACAAAACAGAGTTTATTGATCGAACACTTCTTCGTGACACACTTGCCTCATTTGAAAAACGTGGTCAGGAACACAGTGAACTTCTTAGAAAAACTCCCGGTCTTGTTGATCCTTCGATGTAGTACTCAGGATCAATTCTGAGTGTATTGAATGAATTGACCCGTCACGGTAGTTTGTTACCATACGCGAAACAACTCCCCGTAGCTCAACTGGATAGAGTGGCTCCCTTCTAAGGAGCAGGTTGGAGGTTCGAGTCCTCCCGGGGAGGCTAGCAATTTTAAAGTTCACGGCTATAATGTTTGCATCGGGCGGTTAGCTCAATTGGTAGAGCAACTCGTTTACACCGAGTAGGTTGCAGGTTCAAGTCCTGCACCGCCCACTTAATTCAATATGGCTTGGCCTATGGTCAAGCCATATTGTGTTATTGTGATGATAAGGTAAAGGACTTGAAAGACGGAGCCGCGTCCGCCTTAGGCGGAAAAAAGCGGCGAGTCCGGGTAGGGGCCACTTATTATTTTCATACGATATATCGTATGAAAATAATTTAGTGAGCTGACACCAAGTCCTGCACCGCCCACAATGGAAAAACGCATTACATGTATCGTAAGTGGCCGAGTGGTTATGGTTATGTTTCGAGACTTTGCCTCGAGAAAGGCTCGCTCTCTCAATATCACAGGATCGGTAGAGAACTTGGAAGATAGAAATGTACGAGTGATTGCGGAAGGTGAAGAAGAGAATCTCAATCGCTTTATAGAACACCTTAACAGGGGGCCGTTTGCGGCGCGCGTTGCCAGGGTTGATGTGGATTGGGGGAAATCTACCGGAGAATTTTCAGGTTTTAATATTATCTACTCATGAACATTCCAGTTATTTATGAAGACGAGAACATTTTAGTGGTAAACAAGCCAGCGGGACTCATTGTGCACTTCGACGGAAGAAACATAGAGACGTCTGTGGTTGATTGGTTTGTTGCTAGAAATCCAGAAGTAAAAGGTGTGGGCGAAGAGGGTATAAGTCCACAGGGAGTTATCATCCCGCGTTCTGGGATTGTACATAGGCTTGATAAAACTACATCGGGCGTACTTATTTTGGTAAAGACACAAGAAGCTCACGCATTTATAAAAAAACAATTCCAAGATCGCGCTGTCGATAAGAAATATGTTGCCTTAGTTTATGGTCAGCTAAAGGAGAATAGTGGGGTTATTGAAGCTGAAATTGGACGCACAAAACAAAAGCCACGTAAGTGGACTGCACAGTTTGGGAAGCGCGGTAACTTGCGTGCGGCCATTACTGAGTGGAGAGTGTTAGAGCGTTTTATTGATCCAGAAACTAAAGAGCTTGTTACCTATATGGAAGCATCTCCTAAAACGGGTAGAACTCATCAGATACGGGTTCATTTTAAAGCGATCCATCATCCGGTCGTCTGTGACCATATATATGCGCCAAAGAAGTTGTGTTTGTTTGGGTTTGAGAGGCCGGCGCTTCATGCGCAGTCAATTTCATTCAAACTTTTAAACGGAGAAAATGGAATTTTTGAGGCTCCACTACCGGATGATTTTGAGAAGGCACTCAAAATGGTTAGGTAATTGTGTGCTTACAACACCTATGTTAGAATAGTTTTTGTTATGCAAACACCAACAAC
>CAJXDB010000010.1 GCA_913052285.1 uncultured bacterium
TTCTTCATGTTAAAGCTACGTACAACAATACCGGAGTACTTTTGACTGACAAAAGCGGAAACGCAGTCATGTCTTCATCAAGTGGAGCTTTAGGTTTTAAAGGAGCAAAAAAGGGAACGCCTTTTGCTGCGGCAAAAGTTGGTGAGCTTATAGGAGAGAAGGCTTCTATGATGGGCGTTAAAGACGTTAATGTTGTTATTAAAGGAGTTGGAGCAGGGCGAGAATCGTCTATTAGAGCTTTTGCAACTAAAGGAGTCCAAATTTCATCCATTAAAGATATTACTCCTGTTCCGCATAATGGTCCTCGTCCTCCTAAGCCACGAAGAGTTTAAAAAATATTATGAAAGTTGGTCCAAGATATAAAATTTGTAAGAGGCTCGGTAATAGTGTGTTTGATAAATGTCAAACACAGAAGTTTACATTATCAGAGTCACGTTCTAAGCAGACTATGGGAAAAGGCAAAAGGCGACGTCCTTTGTCTGATTTTGGGCGACAACTTTTAGAAAAACAGCGATTGCGATATACGTACGGAATTACCGAGCGGCAGCTTTCACGATATGTTGAAGAGTCTACATCAAAAACTGAAACAAACCCGGGAATAACACTTTTGAAAAAACTGGAACTTAGACTTGATAACGTTATGTATAGGTCAGGACTTGCTAGTACTAGGCGTTTGGCACGACAAATTGTCTCACACGGACATATTACAGTAAATGGCAAAAGGGTAACTGTTCCTTCATATAAAGTTAAGTCAGGAGACACATTTGAAATACGTGAAAAAAGTAAATCAAGTGCATTGTTTGGAGATCTTTCAGAACGTCTTAAGGATTATAGTATGCCGTCGTGGATAGCGTTTGATGCTAAGACAGCAAAAGGTACCATATCGCGTGATCCTGAGTACACTGCATCTGATGTTGCCGTTGACCTTGGTCAAGTTTTGGAATTTTACAGTAGATAATTTATTAGTATTCGTGCATTAGCACGTGCGTTTATATCAATCATATGGAATACAATGTAGCACCACCATCAAAGCCTCGAATCGTCTCAGAAGAAGACGAAAGCGGAACATATGAGATCGATAGTCTATACCCAGGATATGGGCATACTCTGGGAAATTCGCTTAGGCGAATTATACTATCGTCACTGCCGGGAGCGGCAATTACGTCTGTTAAGATTGAAGGCGTTCCTCACGAATTTTCTACAATTGCGGGAATTAAAGAAGACGTAGTAACAATTCTTCTTAATTTAAAAAAGGTACGCATTTCCATGCTTACCGATGATCCGCAGACGCTCACACTTAACATAAAAGGGCCAAAGACTGTAACAGCGTCTGATTTAGAAGTTCCTGGACAAGCTACAGTACTAAATCCAGATCAGCACATAGCTGAAGTTACTGATAAGAATGCGTCTTTATCGGTAGAGCTCACTCTTGAAAAAGGTCTTGGATATGTATCAAAAGAAGTGCTTCAGCAAGAAAAAGTTGACGTTGGAACAATTGCACTTGATGCCACATTTACTCCGATACGTCGCGTGAACTACGAGGTTGAAAATATGCGCGTAGGAGACAGGACTGACTTTAACCGTCTGCGAATCTTCATTGAAACTGACGGTACACTTACACCAAAAGAGGCACTTGAGCGTTCAATAGAAATAATGATTAACCAACTTAAATCTATCGTTGGCTTTAAAGAAGAAGAGGTTGAGCTTGCAGAAGAGGTGAAAGAAGAGGAAGCCGAAGACGACAAAGAGATTGTTGATACAGATTTCCTAAAAACCAGAATTGAATCTCTTGATCTTTCTGCTAGGACAGTAAATGCGTTAGCAAATGCAAATATACGCACTATCGGAGGTCTAGCTAGGAAAAAAGAAGAAGACGTACTAGGTATTGAAGGTATGGGACAAAAAGGACTTCAGGAGATTAAACGCCTACTTTCAAACTACGGTATTACTCTTAAATAAATCATGAAACACCACAGTACAGGACGAATATTCGGTAGGGTACGAAAGCAGAGAACAGCACTCTTGCGTCACCTTGCTCGTTCTCTTATTCTGCATGAAAAGATAAACACTACTGAAGCAAAGGCAAAAGAGCTTCGTCCGTTTGTTGAAAAGTTAGTAACACATGGTAAAAAAGATTCAATAGCCGCTAGGCGCACAGTGTCTACGCGACTTGGGAATGCCCCAACGGAAACAAAAAAACTTTTTGACACTGTTGTTCCTCGTTATAAAGACAGAGCTGGAGGATATATTCGTATAACAAAACTTTCGCCACGGCGCGGAGATGCAAGCCCGATGGCTCAAATTGAATTTGTATGAATACTTCACACACTATAGATGCTGCGGAAAAGAGTATGGGAAGAGTTGCAAGCGAAGCAGCCAAATTTCTCATAGGTAAACACGACACCTCTTTTGCGAGGAATGTAGCTCCAAACGTTAAGGTTACTATTACAAATGCATCAAAAGTTAATCTTACTGAAAAAAAGAGAACAGAAAGGAGTCATGAGCGGTACACAGGATACCCAGGAGGCCTTCGAACAGAAACTCTTGAAGAGGTTATTGAAAAGAAAGGGTATGAAGAGCTGTTTCGTCACGCAGTTTATGGAATGTTACCGGCAAACAGACTAAGAAGTCACATGATGAATAATCTTACAATTGTAGAGTAATATGGCAGTTAAAAACGAAAAGTACATAGAATCAATTGGACGTCGCAAAGAAGCGATAGCTAGAGTTCGTATGTTTAAATCAGGGCGCCAGTCTTTTACTGTAAATGAAAAAAGCCTTGATGAATACTTTCCAACAAATGAGCTTAAGAATACTGCACAAGAACCGCTCGCACATGCAAAGTCTCTTGGGCCTTTCAAAGTTGTAGCTAAAGTTAAAGGAGGAGGTTTGGTTGCACAGGCTGAAGCAATTAGGCTTGGTATATCACGCTCATTAATATTATTTGACGGAGAAATCAGAAAAGAACTCAAACCGCACGGCTTTCTGAAAAGAGACCCTAGAGTAAAAGAGAGGAAGAAGTTCGGACTCAAAGGAGCAAGACGCGCTCCTCAGTGGTCTAAGCGTTAACAAATATTGACATAGCTAGTAATGCAAGGTATAGTAATTCCGTGCTAATTACAGTGCCTATGGAAAAAAGAAAGAAGGCTACACAGAACGAAGAATATGAGTTTTCTCCCGAAGATGAAATCGAGGCAGAAAACCGAGACCTAGAAAAGGTAAAAAATCTACGAGCCGAACTCAAAGAGTGCACCAAAGAGAAGCAGGAATACCTTACCGGGTGGCAAAGAGCCAAGGCCGATTTTGTAAATGCGCGAAAGGCTGATGAACAGAAAAATGCCGATATAAAAAGATGTACTCAAGAAGAGGTTATACAAGAATTCTTACCAGTACTAGACAGCTTTGACCTTGCGCGTGGGAACAAAAAAGCTTGGGATAAAATTGACTCAACATGGAGAGAAGGTATTGAGCAAATACATACACAGCTTCTATCTATACTTCGAGACCGTGGAGTTGAAGTAATAGATCAGGATAGTGTACAATTTGATCCGCAGAAACATGATTCGATTGAGTCTGTGTCTACAGTAAAAAAAGAAGACAGCGGGATTGTAGCTTCTATAATACAGAAAGGGTATGAAATGAACGGTAGGGCACTGCGAGCGGCAAAAGTTTCTGTTTATTTATACAAAGAATAAATATCAAATTAATACAATATGGCAAAAATTTTAGGAATTGATCTTGGTACCACAAACTCTGCAGTAGCAGCTATTGCAGGTGGTGAGCCAAAAATAATCGAAAGTGAAGAGGGTGCACGCACCACTCCTTCTGTTGTCGCACTCTCAAAAACAGGAGAGAGGCTTGCGGGGCTCATTGCTAGGCGCCAAGCAGTAACAAATCCAAAAAATACTGTCCACGGTATAAAACGATTTATAGGACATAGATTTGAAGATAAGGAGGTACAGCGTGATAAAGAGTTAGTGTCTTATGATGTTAAGAAGGCTGAGAGCGGTGGAGTTTTAATTTCAATGGGTGAGAAAGACTATCGTCCTGAAGAAGTTTCCGCAATGATTCTTCAAAAGTTAAAACAAGACGCTGAAACAAAACTTGGTGAAAAAATCACAGAAGCGGTAGTTACTGTCCCTGCATATTTCGACGATTCACAGCGAAAGGCAACAAAAGATGCTGGAAAAATTGCTGGCCTTGATGTTAAACGAATTATAAATGAACCAACGGCGGCGGCACTTGCATACGGATTTGATAAGAAAAAAGATGAGAAGATTGTAGTATTTGACTTTGGTGGTGGTACATTTGACGTGTCTGTACTTGAAGTTGGTGACGACGTAATTGAAGTTAAATCAACTGACGGAGATAGCCACATGGGTGGCCGTGATATTGACCAAAAAATTATTGGATGGATAGCGGAAGAATTTAAAAAAGAAAGCGGCATTGACGTAGGAAAAGACCCGCTTGCACTTCAGCGTCTTGATGAGGCGGCAGAAAAAGCAAAGCTTGAGCTCTCAACCACAACAGAAACTGAAATTAATATTCCGTTTGTTACTTCAGATGCTTCAGGTCCAAAACACCTCATGCTTAAGATGACGAGGGCAAAACTCGAAGAATTGGCCGAAGAGTTTGTTAGCCGTGCAGTTGAAATTACCAAGAGAGCTGTTGAAACTTCACCATTTGAGACAAGTGATATTGATGAAATCATTTTAGTTGGAGGACAGACGAGAATGCCTGCAATTATAAATTCTGTAAAAGAGCTTTTTGGCAAGGAGCCAAACAAATCAATCAATCCAGACGAGGTTGTTGCAATGGGTGCGGCAATTCAGGCAGGTATTCTACAAGGAGACGTGAAAGACGTACTTCTGCTTGACGTAATTCCGCTATCGCTAGGGCTTGAAACACTTGGAAATGTTTCTACAAAATTAATTGAACGAAATACAACCGTACCGACTTCTAAATCTCAAACATTTTCAACGGCCGCTGACAACCAAACATCAGTTGAAATACACGTAGTCCAAGGTGAACGTTCAATGGCCGCAGATAACAAAAGTCTCGGGCGATTTATTCTAGACGGTATTGCACCTGCACCTAGAGGACTTCCTCAAGTTGAGGTATCTTTCGACGTAGACGCAAATGGAATTCTAAATGTTGCCGCAAAAGACAAAAAGACCGGAAAAGAGCAGTCGATTAGAATAGAAGCGGCGTCGAGTCTTTCTGATGAGGATATTGATAAGATGAAAAAAGATGCTGAATCTCACGCAGAAGAAGATACTAAAAAGCGAGAAGAGGCAGAGGTGAGAAATCTTTCCGAACAGGTTATGTATACTGCAGAAAAAGCACTTAAAGATAATGAAGATAAAATCTCTGACGATGTAAAGAAAGAGGTAACTGAAAAAGTACAGGAGCTCAAGAAAGCAAAAGAAGAAGGAAATACTGAAAGCATGAAAAGTGCCACAGAAACTCTTTCACAGGCAATGCAGAAAATAGGAGAAGCTGTTGCTAAAGATAGTCAAGAAAAAGAACAGGGTCAGAGTGACGTAAAACAAGAGGACAATATACGTGACGCTCAAGTTGAAGAAGATACGAAAGAAAACGGCACAAACGAAGACAAATAAGTCTGTGCTATAATAGCGCTCTCATATGGCAAAAGATTACTACAATATACTTGGTGTTGACAAAAAGGCTTCGAAGGATGACATAAAGCAGGCATTTAGAAAGCTTGCGCATAAGTATCATCCGGATAAAGCAAACGGTGATGAAGCAAAGTTTAAAGAGGCGAGTGAAGCATACGCTGTGCTTTCTGATGAAAAGAAGCGTGCAGAATATGACTCATACGGCAGAGTGTTTGGGGATTCTTCTCAAGGATTTGGAGGTTTTGATTTTTCAGGTTTTCAAGGTCAGGGCTTTCAAGATTTTGACTTTGGAGACATATTTGGAGACTTAGGTGACATTTTTGGCGGAGGAAGAGCCCACACTAAAAGAGGGCGGGACATATCTATTGATCTTGAGATTCAGTTTCGTGATTCTGTATTTGGTACAGACCGCAAAATGCTTGTAACAAAGACTTCACATTGTGATACATGCACCGGAACAGGAGCAAAAAAAGGCACTGAATTTGAAACATGCAAAACGTGCAATGGAAATGGAAAGATACACGAAACCAGAAGCTCTTTTATTGGTACATTCTCTAGTGTAAAAGCATGCGGTGCTTGTATTGGTACCGGAAAAGTTCCAAAAGAAAAATGTGGTACCTGTCGCGGCCAAGGAGTTCTCAGGCAAGAAGAAGAGATTTCGGTGTCCATTCCTGCGGGTATAAACAATGGAGAGATGATCCGTCTCTCAGGTGCTGGAGAGGCAATACAAGGCGGGGTTCCAGGCGATTTATATGTAAAAGTACATGTTCATACTGACCCAACTTTCCGTAAAGAAGGAGACAACTTGGTTATGGACTTAAACGTTAAGCTTACTGATGCAATTCTGGGAAGTACGTACACTATTTCAACATTTGATGGAGACATTAATGTCAAGGTTCCGGCAGGAATTTCTTTTGGCGAACTTCTCCGGGTGCGAGGAAAAGGAGTTGTTGTTGGAAAGGGTAAACGAGGTGATCTCTTGATTCGATTGACTATAAAACTACCTCAACATGTATCTCGTAAAGCAAAAAAAGCAATAGAAGAATTGCGAGAAGAGGGGATTTAAAAACTCGCCCTGCGTCATAAATAGTTATATAGTTTATAGGTAAAATGCTTACAAGCACTACAGTTGGCTTTGTTGGTTCTGCCTTTGATTATGCCACATCGTTCTCCGTGGACTTTTTTATTATCCTTGCACTTTTTGCATTATTGGTTGGATACAGTTTTCGATATGGAAAAGCACGAATTATTTCTCTCATACTTTCGCTATACTTAGCGCTTCTTATTTTTATACATTTTCCGTATGGAGAAATCATTCAAAATACAGTAAAAGGGCAGTTGTCTTTATTTGCGGTTAATTCCGTTATCTTTTTTATTATTTTGATTGTTTCCTATATAGTATTGAATCGACTAATTAGAGTGGAGTTTTCGTCGCGAGATACGCGCAGGTGGTCTGACACAATACTTTTGAGTGCATTTGCGACGGTACTTCTTTTAGCATTTTCATATCATGTACTTCCAATAGTAAGCATTCATGATTTTGAACCGCGTGTTGATCTCCTTTTTGAGAGAGCAGAATATTTCTTCTGGTGGCTTCTTATCCCACTCGCAGGCCTTCTTTTCACAGTAAGGAGGTAATATGAACTTGTAAAATATCTAAATTTGTTTTATAGTTGCGCAAGATGTTAACCTAAACGAAAGGAGTTTGGGCAATGAGTGTACATGCTCACGAGACTAGTCAAATGTCCAAGCACGATTTCGCTTGGGTACCTCACTACGAGAATGATCCGTGGCCTTACAAGCTCGTCTGGCCGATTATGGAAGCGATGGTCTGGTGGGTTCTGTTCAAAAAACTGATTTTGCATAGAAAACTTGCTGTGCACAATCTATTTTTTGATGGTTTGGCAACTGAATGTCGGAAAATCCGGGAAGGAGCCGCGCGGTGGCCTGCCATGGATATCATCTACAACTTCAGGAAAAAGCAGTTGGGGTGGAATCCGTTCAAATGGCCTGGGATTATCCTTGATAACTTCTGGATTCACATGCGGAATGCGCAAGCGGTTCGAAACCGTTTCAAACGCACTCGGTATGACCTCGAAAGGTCATGCTACTTGCTGAAGAATCTTGGTAGACCAATCAGGATTCTTTCTCTCGCATGCGGTTCTGCTCAAGCGGTCGCTGAGACTGTAGCTCTTCTCTCTACTGAAGGGTATCAGTTTGAAGTTTTATTGATTGACTATGAGGAAGGAGCTCTCAAAAAAGCTTCAGAGATCGCGGAGAAATACAGGATAGGAGACTGTTTTACATACAAGCGTGGAGTTGTACAGCGGTTTCCAAAATATCTCGACGGATTTAAACCTGATATCGTGGAGATGGTCGGATTCTTCGATTATCTCAATGATAAACAGGCGGTCGAGGTAGTGGAACTTGTTCACGAGATGTTGCCACAAAAAGGCACTTTCATCACGTGCCATATCCATCCGAATCCGGAGCAGGACTTTCTTACCAATGTCATCGGATGGGATTCAAACATGCTGTATCGCAGTGTGGACGAATTTGCAAATCTCGTTGACTCTGGCGGCTTTGACAAGGTGCAAGTGGTGATCGAGCCACTAGGGATCCACAGTGTTCTTGTTGCGACGAAGACCTAGCGTCCGGGGACTGCTATAATAACGTTACAGTTGTTATAGCGCCCGGACGTTTTTGTTTTGTATATGAGTTTTTTTGCTCTTTCGGCACTTGTTAATGCCGCTACAAGTCTCATACTGGGTCTCGCGGTTTTGCGCCGCGATATTACCAATAGAGTAAATGTTCTCTTTGCGTTTTTTGCATTTGCAATAACGGCATGGAGTTTGGCATATTTTTTCTGGCAAATTTCAGTTACAGCGGAAGATGCCCTTAGATGGGTTCAGCTCTTAATGGCTGCAGCTATATTTATTCCAGCTTTTTATTTCCACTTTGTCGCAGCATTTCTTGATATTGACCGCAGAAAATGGCTTATAGTTGCATTTGCCTATATATTTTCTATTGGCTTTTTGCTCATAAACTTTACTCCACTTTTTATACAAGAAGTTGTTCCAAAGGCTGGTTTCTTATTCTGGCCAGAACCCGGACATTTCTATATCTATTTCTTGGCAATATGGTTTTTCTACGTTGTGTATGCTCTATACTTCCTTTCCAAAAAAGCATTTTCCGGCACTCGCACTGAAATGCAGATTCAGGCACGGTATGTTTTAATTGGAACACTAATAGGATATATAGGAGGTAGTACTAACTACCTTTTGTGGTACGACGTTCCTATTGCACCGTATGGAAATATCCTTGTCACTGCTTACGTTATTATGGTCGCGTATGCAATATTGAAGCATCATCTATTCAGTCTCAAGGTTATAGCCACGGAGCTTTTGATATTTGCATTATGGATATTTATTTTTGTACAAACAGCTCTTGCCGACACACTTGAGGAACAGATTATTAACGGAGGACTACTTTTCATAACACTAGTTGTAGGTGTTCTTTTGGTTCGTAGTGTGCGAAGGGAAGTTGCAACGCGTAAAGAAATTGAACACTTGGCGCAGAATCTTAAATCTGCAAATGAGCGGCTTAAGGAACTTGACCAGTTGAAATCTGAGTTTGTTTCGATTGCCTCGCATCAGCTTCGAAGTCCACTGACAGCTATTAAAGGATACGCATCTATGGTTCTAGAGGGTTCTTACGGCACGCTTCCGTCTGGGACGAAAGATGCGATATCTAAAATTTTTGAGTCAAGCAAGCTCATGACCTCTTCTGTTGAGGATTTCTTGAATGTCTCACGAATTGAACAGGGGAGAATGAAGTATGAATTTTCTCAAGTCGACATATCAGATATTGCAAAAACTTCAGTCGACGACTTAAAGTCTGTTGCAAGTCAAAAAGACCTTACGCTCTCTTTCAACAAAGACGTCGGTAAATACGTAACTAGCGTCGACCTTGGAAAGATGAAACAGATATTCACAAACCTCATCGACAATGCAATCAAGTACACTAAAGAAGGAACGGTTTCTGTTAACCTTTCACGGGATGGAAAAAAGATTACAGCAACTATTAAAGACACCGGTGTTGGAATATCAAAAGAAGTGCTTCCAAAACTGTTTGATAAATTTGTACGAGCCAGAAATGCAAATAAAGTAAACGTATCTGGTACAGGTCTTGGGCTATATGTAGCTAAAGAGCTTGTCGAGGCGCACCATGGCCGTATTTGGGCTGAATCGGAGGGCGAAGGCAAAGGGACAACCTTCTTTATTGAAATCCCTGTTCGGTAGCTTTTATTAAGCCTTATTTTCTGGTATATTTTGGTGGATGACAGACAAAAAACGCTTACTTTCAGGAGTAAAACCAACCGGTAGGCCACATATTGGAAACTATCTTGGGGCCATGAAACAGTTCGTGAATCTGGAAGATTCTCACGAGAGTTTTTTTATGATAGCTAACTATCACGCGCTCACCACACTACATAACAGTGATGAACTTAAAGAAAACACTATTGATGTTGCCCTTGATTACCTTGCTATAGGACTTGATCCGGAAAAGTCTGTGATATTCATGCAATCTCAAGTACCGGAACACACCGAACTTGCTTGGATTTTTAACTGTATTACAACAATGCCATATCTTATGCGCGCTCATGCGTTTAAAGATGCGGAGGCGAAAAACAAAGAAGTTTCTGTTGGAACTTTTGACTATCCTATGCTTATGGCAACCGATATTCTTATCTACGACCCAGACATTGTTCCAGTTGGACAGGACCAAAAACAACATGTCGAGTTTGCCCGCGACACAGCCTCAAAATTTAATAGAATTTTTGGAGAGACATTTAAACTTCCAGAAGTGCAGATTCAAGAGGAGGTTGCTGTTGTTCCCGGAATAGATGGGCAAAAAATGAGCAAGAGCTATAACAACACTATTTCTCTTTTTGCATCCGACGACGAGCTTAGAAGTTCAGTTATGAATATTGTCACTGACTCAAAGGGGGAAGGAGAGTCTAAAGATCCAGAAACCTCAAACCTATTTACGCTTCACAAACACTTTAGCGGCGACAAACTTCAAGACCTTGAAAAAAGGTACAGAGATGGAAGTATTGGATATAAAGAGTCAAAAGAAATTCTCTATGAGGATATAAAATCTATTGTCGCACCTTTAAGAGAGAGGAGAGAAAATCTAAAAAATGATATTGGCAGTGTGCACTCTATACTTAAAAACGGAGGCGAGAAAGCTCGAGAGTATGCAAGTAAAAAAATGGATGAGGTGCGAAAGAAGGTGGGCGTTTCTTTAGAATAATATGCGTACTTACATAAAAGACCTTAAAGGTCATGTTGGAAAAAATATAAATATTGCCGGTTGGGTGGATGTTCGTCGTGACCACGGAAAACTTATATTTGTAGATATTCGTGATGTTACAGGAAAAGTTCAAACAGTTGTACATCCAGATCAAAGTGAAGCACACGCACAAGCAGAAAAGATACGTCCAGAATGGGTTGTAGAAATTTCAGGAAAGGTGAATAAGCGGCCAGATAAGATGGTTAATCCCGACCACCCACTTGGAGATATTGAGATTTCAATAGAAAAGATAACTGTAATTTCCGCAGCGGCAGAGCTGCCTTTTGATCTTCAAGAAAAGCTCAATATTGATACATATCTAGACCATCTACCACTTACACTCCGCACTCCCCGAGCAAAAGCAATTTTTACAGTTGAATCAAAAATCGTACAAGCTTACAGGGAATTCCTAGTGGGTGAAGGCTTTACTGAATTTCAATCTCCAAAAATAGTTGGTGGGGACGCTGAAGGAGGTGCGGGAGTTTTTCGAGTTAATTATATAGATGATCATGACGCGTACTTAGCTACGAGCCCACAACTATACAAACAAATTATGGTAGGGGCATTTGAAAAAGTGTTTGCTATTGGAAACGTTTTTAGGGCAGAAAAACATCATACAACCAGACACCTGCTTGAATATACAAGCTTAGATTTTGAAATGGGATTTATAAAAAACCATTTAGATGTAATGAATGTGGTAACTAAGTTAATGCATTATACGAATGATTTCCTACAGAAAAACTGTGTAGATGAGTTTAAATTATTAGATGCAGAATTTGCAAAAATTCCTGAAGAAATTCCTTATATGAAGTTGAGAGAAGCTCAAGAGTTAATAAAGAAGGAAACAGGGGAAGATTGTACAAAAGAGAAAGATTTAACTCCAGAGCACGAAAGATGGTTGTCAGCTTACGCATTAAAAAAGTTTGATTCTGATTTTATTTTTATAACCCATTTCCCAATAGAAAAAACAGCATTTTACGCATACGAAGATGAAAATGACCCTGGTTATACAAACTATTTTGACCTCTTATTTAGAGGAGTTGAATTAAATAGTGGAGGACAAAGAGTGCATGATTATGAAACTTTGATGAAAAGAATGGAACAAAAAGGATTGGATCCTGAAAAATTTTCTTTTTACTTACAAGCATTTAAATATGGAATGCCTCCACACGGTGGAATAGGTATGGGACTGGAAAGAATGACTGCAAGATTTCTAAACCTCTCAAACGTTAAAGAAGCCACACTTTTCCCGAGAGAAATTAACAGAATCGACAAACTTCTTTCTACATAATGAAGTACACATTTGAAAAAAGGGAGAATAAAGATACTGTTCAAGTTGCCTTGGCTTCCAGAAAGAAGACTCGTCTTATTGAACGAGACGGAAAACTTATTATTGAGCTTGGAGTAGGAAATGTAAAAGAAGTAACTGGGCGAAAACTTGTCGTACTTGCGCGATTAATCATAAAAGTCGCAAAAGAGAATAATGTACGTCGAATTGCTATAACTCTTTCAGATTTTTCTTTTCCAAAAATAAAAAAACTTGATGATACAGAGCTATGCTCTATCCTTGCTCAAAATTTTGAGATGGCAAACTTTGAATTTAACCGATTTAAGAAAGAACCAAAAGAAGGATGGCGAGAGGTTGAAGAAATTATAGCGGTAGGTGCATCGCGTGACTGCCAAAAAGGATTCAAAAAAGGACAAATTATCGGAGATGGAATAAATCGTTGTCGCGAACTTGCGAATACTCCAGGGGGAGAAATGACTCCAACACTCTTAGCAAAAGAGGCAGAGAGTGCCGCAAAAGGAACCGAGGTGTCTGTTTTGGTATTTTCAAAAAAGAAACTTGAGGAGCTTAAAATGGGAGCCATTCTCGGAGTGTCCAAAGGGTCTGTTGAAGAACCA
>CAJXDB010000011.1 GCA_913052285.1 uncultured bacterium
TTTTTCATAGCTCTTCAATACTATCATATACTGTACGGATGGAACTCACCGACCAAATCGAAGATCACTTTCGCCTTATAGAGGCACAGAAAAAAGCTCTCAAAAGACTTGGTCTTATAACCATAGAGGATCTTCTATACCACTTTCCAACTCGATACGAAAATATACGAGATATTAAAACCGTTTCAGAAGTTGCATCAGGTGACACTGCAATTCTGTACGGAACGATAGATAAGCTTTCAACACGAAAAGCATTCCGTAGAAGAACACCGATTGCAGAGGGAACATTTCGCGATGACACCGGAACAATAAAAGTAATCTGGTTTCACCAACCGTATCTCGCAAAAATGCTTGTAAGCGGTAGCTTGGTAAAACTCTACGGTAAAATCACTGGAACGAATTCGCCCTACATTGCAAATCCTGAAGTCGAGCAGATTAAAAGCATTCCAAAAGACAATACGCTCTTCCAAAAAGCCGACGGAACAAGTGAACAGACTTTTTTACCGGTTTATCCGGAGAGTCGAGGCATTACTTCAAAGTGGATGTACCATGCAATCGGAAAAATATTTACATCGGGACTTTTAGACACGCTTACAGACCCAATCGATAACGAGATTTTATCTCGTTTTAATCTTCCGAAACTTACAACTGCGCTAATATGGATACACACACCTCGCACAGAAAAAGACAGCGTATCTGCACGAAAACGATTTTCCTTTGAAGAAGTTTTTCTTATCCAACTTGCAAAGCAAAGAGAGCGCCACGAGTATGAGGAAAAGTCGTCATTTGTCATTTCAGTTTCAGATGAAGACATTGATATATTTGTTAAACGCTTTCCATTTACTCCGACAAATGCACAAGACCGAGCAATAAAAGATATTGTCTCCGATTTTAAAAAGGAGCACGCAATGGGACGACTGCTTGAAGGTGATGTAGGGTCCGGGAAGACCGCGGTCGCCGCGGCGACCGCGTATGCTATTGCAACCACTCATCCCTACGGCAATTCGCCAGCCGGCGAATTTGGCAACCTTCAGACAGCCTATATGGTCCCAACCGAAATCCTTGCCAAGCAGCATTTTGAATCGTTTATAGAATTTTTCGGGCATATGCCTATAAATATAGGCCTTATTACCGGAAGCGGCTGCAAAAAGTTTCCTTCAAAGATAGACCCAACAAAAGCGACAGACATCTCCAGAGCACAGCTCCTGAAATGGGTGGCAAATGGTGAAATTCCCATTTTAATAGGCACACATGCACTCATTCAAAAGACTGTTAAATTTGAAAACCTTGCATACGTCATTATCGACGAACAACACCGCTTCGGTGTTAACCAGCGTATGGAGCTGGTACGCGGAACGTTGCAGACTGAACGCAGAATTATGCAGAATAAAAAAGAAGATAAACTGCTATATAAGGATATAACATACCGTATCAGAGAAGCGCTATTCTCAGTACATAAAGAGCTAGGAGTCGGACATAAAGAATCTGTATACCAAAATGCTGTCTCAGAGGAATTCAATAAGAACAGACTTAAGTTCAATAAAGAGGTTCGAATTCCAATTAAGTATCGAAATAAGAATATTGGAGTATACATTCCTGATTTTGTAGTGGAGGACAAGATTATCGTCGAACTTAAAGCCTTACCATTCGTGGGAACAAAAGAAAAAAAGCAGTTGTGGAGCTACTTGAAAGGCTCTGACTACAAACTTGCAATGTTGGTGAATTTTGGCACACAACACGGACTAACAATAGACAGGATTGTGTATGATACTGCTCGTGCAAAACCAGTTTCCGCGTCTAGTCCGCAGGAGTCTGCGTTTGTTCCGCATTTTCTATCTATGACAGCAACACCAATTCCTCGAACACTAGCACTCACAGTATACGGAGACCTCGACTTAACCCTTCTTGACGAAATGCCGAAAGGACGTAAACCTGTTATCACGGAAATTGTTCTCCCTAACAAACGTGTAGAGGTCTATAAAAAAGTTGAAGAAGAGCTTCTAGCTGGGCGACAAGCGTACGTCATCTGTCCCAGAATTGATGAACCAGACCCGGAAAAAGAGTTGGCACTCAACGTAAAGTCAGTGAAAGAAGAAGCAAAACGGCTCTCACGCGATGTTTTTCCAGATAGAACCATTGAAATTCTCCACAGCAAGATAAAACCCAAAGAGAAAGAGGAAATCATGGAGCGGTTCTTGAATAAAGAAATTGATATTCTAGTTGCAACCTCTGTAATAGAAGTAGGGGTCAATGTTCCAAACGCCACAGTTATTATTATTGAGGGCGGTGAGCGATTTGGACTGGCACAACTTCACCAGCTTCGCGGCCGAGTGCTTAGAAGCACGCACCAGTCGCACTGCTTTGTATTTGCTGACACAAAGTCAAAAACAACACTTGACCGACTCAAGGCGTTTAAGATAGCTAAAAATGGATTCGCACTAGCCGAAGAGGATTTGAAATTACGTGGTCCGGGAGAGCTTTACGGTCGTCGCCAATGGGGTATTTCAGACATTGGAATGGAAGCAATGAAGAACATTAAAATGGTTGAAGTCGCCCGAAAAGAAGCCGGAAATATAATTGAGAAAGATCTTGATCTTTCCAAGCACCCGACTCTTAAAGAAAAAGTCGAGGCACGAGCAGAGAGACTTCACTTTGAGTAATTAGAATAGCTTTGCAGGACGCGCTCTTATTTTAAAAATCATACGATATATCGTATGATTTTTAAAATGGTGCGCCCGCCAGGACTCGAACCTGGAACCTCTGAGATATAAGCTCAGTGCTCTAACCAATTGAGCTACGGGCGCAAGAAAATTTAAGCACAACTATATTATACCAGTGCTTCAAGTTGTACAATCATCTGGAACAGTATACATTCAAGACAATGGATACTGTATTTATTAAAAATCTCATACTATCCGGTAAACACGGCGTATACAGCGATGAACGAAAGCATGAGCAGGAATTTGTTGTTGATATACAACTATATACTGATCTAAAAAAGCCGGGTGAGACCGGAGGCATTCAAGACACCGTTGACTATAGCAAGGTGAAAAAGATTGCTGAAGAGATTGTCCAAAACAGCACTGAGTACTTAATTGAAAAACTTGCCTCCCGCATTGCCAGTAAGATTCTAAATGCATATAAGAGCATAGAAAAAGTTTCGGTCTCAATACAAAAAACTGAAATATGGAAAAACGGCACGCCAGGAGTTACTATTGTGCGCACACAAAATGAAAACTGAAGAATCATTTGGAGCCGTACCAGTTTTCAAAGATAGAGACATCTATCTTTTTTTGGCTGTGCAACACCGTGCCGGCCATTGGGGCTTTCCAAAAGGGCATGCCGAGGGCAGCGAAACCGCTGTCGAGGCAGCACGCCGTGAATTTGAAGAAGAGACAGGGATAAAAGAGTATAAACTCGTTGAGAACCAGTTATTTTTTGAAACATACACGTACAAACTCGGTAATGAGTCAATTCAGAAAACCGTACAATATTTCATTGGCATTTCCCAAACAAAAGACGTGATGCTTGAAGAGAAAGAGCTTTCAGACTACAAATGGCTTCCATTTGAAAAGACGCACGAACTTCTTACATATGATAATGCCAAGAAAGTTCTCAAAGAGGCACAGGATTATTTGAAAAAACTCTAACAATTGCCAACAATATATCCTTCTGCTAGAGTAGTCCAAGTTCTACGATCATTAGAAGGAACGGTGCAATGAATGAACAACGTCTGAGGTTGAGTCATCTAAAACTGCCACTGCCGATATTGGTACTCTGTTATATCCTTTGGCCGCTGTGGGCTTTTATCGAAGGGTGTAGCGACGACATGGGAGATGACGCAGGTCGCGAGCATGGCTTCTTTGGATCCTTGGGACTTGCGGTTCTCATCATAACCATATCGCTCGTCTTTATCGAGAAGATAAGTCTTCTCTGGTGGGAACACTTTTTGATAGTGGTCGTACCCCATATCGTTATTGGACTAATCTTCAAGTTTGTTGTCCTAAGGAAGTGGGGATGAAAACCACCGAGCTTTCGAGCTCGGCGGAATTTTTTATGCATAACATTGACAGATTGAGTAGGTATGTAAACGTTATAAGAGATGAAGAGGAGAGAGAAATGCCAACATTATTCTGGGTCGCGATATTCAAACCAATACTTGGCGTCATCTTCTGGCCATTCTTTCTTTTGCACGAGAGAAAAGCTCGCTACAAGAGTCTCCGGTCGGTAGGTGGATGGAGGACACTTCACTATTATGCATTCTTCATCTTCACATGGGCACATATTTTGGCAATTCCTGCGGCGATTATTTTAATATTCCTGCCAGACCCAATGCCAATCTACGGCTTTGTGATGATCATGATATACGTGACAGAATGCATAATGATAGTGGTCAAGAGAATGCGACTATTCCGATAAATCAAAACCGCCGAGCTCTCGAGCTCGGCGGAATTTTTTATGATTGGTGTTCTATGTCCTGCTTCTTCTTTGGCGTAATGCCGTTTGCAAGAAGAAGCTTTTCAAATTCATCGCGCTCAATAGTCTCAACTTCTATAAGTGTTTTCGCAATGACATCAAGGGCCTTTCGATGATCCTTAAGAATTGTCTCCGCTCTCTTGTATCCACTGTCAATTATTCTATTCACCTCTGCATCAACCTCGGCTCCAACCTTCTCAGAATATTCTTTGTCATTTACACCGCGCCCAAATAGAGCTTTTCCATCCCCTCCTTCAAGAGCGACGGGTCCCATCTTTTCTGACATTCCATATTTAGTTACCATGTCGCGGGCAAGTGCTGTTAATACTTGAAGGTCATTTGACGGACCAGTGGTTAGGTCATCAAAAACAAGCCTCTCGGCAACGTAACCTCCAAGAGATACCGCAATATCATCAAGAAATTCCTTTTTTGACTGCATCCTTCTATCTTCAAAAGGAAGTTTGAGTGTATACCCCGCCGCTCGTCCGCGAGAAATTATTGAAATTTTATGCACTGGATCAGAGTATGGCAAGATTGATGCCACTAGAGCGTGTCCAGCTTCATGGTATGCGGTAATTTCTTTCTCTTTCTTGGAAAGAATGTGGCTCTTTCGCTCCGGTCCAAGCATTACCTTCTCGATTGAACGAATTAAATCATATTGGGTAATTTTCTTTCGAATCTCGCGTGCGGCAAGAATTGCTCCTTCATTCATAAGTGAGTAGAGATCTGCTCCAGAGAACCCAGGAGTCCTTTCAGCAACAACACGAAGGTCAACATCCTCTCCAAGTGGTTTCTTGCGAGCATGAATCTTTAGAATCGCCTCACGATCATCGCGATCCGGAAGATCAATAGTTACACGCCGGTCAAATCGGCCGGGTCGCAAGAGTGCAGGATCGAGTACGTCAGGGCGGTTTGTTGCAGCCATCACAATCACCTTTTCATTTGGCTCAAAACCATCCATTTCAACAAGAATCTGGTTGAGTGTTTGCTCTCGTTCATCGTGTCCGCCGCCAACACCGGTTCCTCGAACTCGTCCAACGGCATCAATCTCATCAACAAAAATTATTGATGGAGCAGTTTGTTTCGCCATCTTGAAAAGATCTCGTACACGAGATGCTCCGACACCTACAAACATTTCGACGAATTCAGATGCAGAAATAGTGAAGAACGGCACCGCAGCTTCTCCCGCAACAGCTCGCGCAAGGAGTGTTTTTCCGGTGCCGGGAGCTCCCATAAGAATGATGCCTTTTGGAATACGAGCGCCAATATCTAGAAACTTTTTCGGATTTTTAAGAAAATCAACAATTTCAGTAAGCTCTTCTTTTGCTTCTTTAGCTCCCGCAACGTCAGCAAAGGTAACTCTCTGGCTCTTATCCTTGGGATCAATCATTCGTGCCTTTGACTGGCCGAATGTAAACGCCTGCATACCAGCACCTTTAACTTGGCGCGTTAGAAACCAGATGAAAAATGCAATAAAGAGAAGTGGGATTAGAAACGGTGCAAGGTTTGAAAGCCAGTATCCGAATCCGCTTTCATTTTCTATTTTTACAGTAACAGCATTAAGCGCTTCATTTGTAACACCGTAGTTTTCAAGTGTGTCAGTAAGGGCTGTATCAGCTTCTTTTTTTGATTCACGTTCCGTGCCATCGACGTAAACAATTTCAAGCTCTTCGCCTTTTACGGTAATTGTTTCAACTTCACCTGCGGTGACTTGCTGGGCCAGTTCCGAGACTGCGATTTCCTCGACATCCTCTCTGCTTTCAACAAACATAGAGTAGGCACTTATAATAATTACGAAAATGAGAAATGTGGTAAGAAGATTATTCCAGAATTTACCTCCTGTACCCATTTTTAGCATGGGAAATTTTCTTTTTGGTCCCTTTCCAGATCCACGTGGAGCACCTTTCGTTTTTCTGCTATTCTTTGTATTAAATGCGGGCATAATGAGGATTTATCCTACCACACGCATTGAAAACCGTCAAATTTGACCATGAGCAGACTTATCCAAAACAAGAAAGTTCACTTGAACTATGAGATTATCCAAACATTCGAAGCGGGAATGGAACTTTTTGGTTTTGAAGTGAAGTCACTTCGTGGAAAACAGGGGTCTCTTGAGGGTGCACACGTAACAGTGCGAGGTGACGAGGTGTACCTAATTGGTGCTACTATCCCACCATATCAGCCCGCAAACACACCAAAGGACTACGACTCCGCGCGCAACCGACGCCTTCTTCTAACCAAGAAAGAAATCGGAGAACTTGCCGGTTTTGAGCGGCAGAAAGGATTGACGATTGTGCCCATTTCAGTGTACAGTAAGGGCCGGAAATTGAAGCTTGAAATTGGTGTTGCACGCGGAAAGAAAAAGTACGACAAACGTGAAGACATTAAGAAACGCGACACAAAGCGAGACATTGAGAGAACATTGAAAACTAGCTTAAAACTATAAGTGGAGCCCCAAAGGCTGAAAACGGCGCCCCGTTTTCAGCCTTTGGGGATGATCGGCCTAGACAATGAATACATTTGTGCAGTGTGCAAAGTAGAATCCCAGAACTTCTTAAAAATCTGGAAACCAATAGGTGCAAACTTATTGACAAAAGTAAGGCAGGCATTTTCAATGCCTACTCTTGCTCCCGCTTACGCTTAACGTCTAAGTGGCATCGTAGTATTTGACGTTCGATAGAGTGCTTTCGATGTTATATTTTTCGAACTAGAATTTATAACTGTCTTGATATAAATTCGAAACAAAGAGACTCGGTGTATTGCGATTTTGTTCACTCTCAACGCAGTGCATTTAAATCCGCCAGCCGGCGGACTAAAGTGAACTAAACTTTGTAGAATCGTTACACGAATCTTTATTGCACGGCGGTTCGATTCCGCCCATCTCCACAGATAATTTGAAGCCCGCTTTTTGGCGGGTTTTCATTTTAATACAACCTCAAGTAAACACTTGGTATCTTAATGCACAACTAAAAATGTTTCGTAATAGTAAAATCCTAAAATCGCTAACGCTCCGAGCAAACCTGTAAAAAACAATAAATAAAGTAAATTAATTAAAACTCTATCACCACCTCCTACCATCCTTTTAAGAAGGAGGCCAACAATATAGAAACCAACAAATGAGAGTACCCCTTTTCCAATCCAGTGATGACTGAACATCATCTTCAGCCACTCTTTAAGTGGCTTATATAACTCCCCACCAATAGTGAGTCCGACAACAAGGAGAATTGCAAGGATACCACTAATCGCAAATGCACTAATAAATTGTTTTGGATCTACTTTTTTCATACTACTGTGCAGCTCCTGAAATAACAATACCTGCCGCCGTTATAAAAATAGCTAGAGTTGTAGTTAGAAGCGCTAAAAGTATAATCGGACGACGAAACCTCTTTTCTGTCGCAATCCTATCTCCAAGAAACCACAAAAGTATCATAATTATAAACGTGAGAACTGGAATAAATAAAAAAATGTGCTCCTTTCCTTCCATAAAGAGCGCATGAGCCCAAGGATAATCCCCACTTTTTATAATAGGTTTTACTTCAGAGCCATATCGAAGCACATAATAGTATCCACCCATTCCCCATGAACTAAGATACGACAGGAATGCAATGATAGCAGACACTCGTAAAAACGTGAGTGGCAACTTCTTTTTCAAGAGCCCCATCAAAACAGCATATGATGCTATCAATCCAACAATTCCAATAAGAACGTGTCCAACAAGCATTATTACAAATATGTCACTCATTTTTTAAAGTATATACGTTTAATAAAATGAAGTGCAATTGCTACAAGAACAATTGCTATTACATAACCAATAATTGTATCTACATAGCTGTATGGGTACGAACGCCATGAACCAAGAATGAGCGCTCCGTACCACGATGTAAGTGAAATTGATGCACCAAGCCACATCGGAATCTTATGCATTTGAAGTAGGAGTGCATTTGTGATTAGTACTACAATAATACTCATTTTCGCCCATAGCTTTGGATCAAGAAGGCGTTCTTCCTCGCCTGTTAGACGAAATAGCAGCAGGAAACCAAAACCAGACAGTGTTGCAATAATAAGTCCCCACCTGATAACACTGTAAGTAACCTTGAGTGTTTTTCCCTCTTTAGGATCAATTTGACCATCCTTAAGCGCACGTGTGTGGTGAATCTCGGCAAATGTTGCTCCACCAACTCCAAGAATAGTTCCAATGATATGAGAAATGACTAAAAACGTGTAAATACTCATGCAAAAATACTTCTATGTAGAGTAACACTGAATCACTATCTATATCAAACGACCTCTATAATAGTCAAAGAGACCGGTGGTGCAGTTATGGAAAATTGTGTTACACTCCCATCTGGAAGGAGACAGGACATGAAACTTGCAATATTTGACCCACCGCTAAGAAGGTCTTTCGGCGGTACATTTCCAAGGGTGATAAACGAGATTTTCGCCGGCGCACTTGGTGGATATGTAAATGAATACCCGGTCGGAGGAAAATCAAACCCGCACTCTCACCCGAATAGCCAGGAAACGTTCATCTGCACAGGCGGATCTGGCATTGTCACCGTAGGCGGCAAAGAGACACCGTCCGGAGAAGGAATCGTGGATGGTGAGGAAAAGGTCTTCGAAAAAGGAGACGTTGTCGTGGTTGAGCCCGGTATCCTGCACCAAATCATCAATACCAGCATATACCCACTGACCTGTGTATGCCTCTTGGACCCGCCATTATCTGATGAGGCTTTCAGAGTTGTTCACAGCAGTCCGTGAACATTTTTGAGCCAACGGTTCGCGAAAACAATTCGATGTTTCGCGAGTTGTTTTTGTTTAAAAATAAACTACTTCCAATAAGTCCGCTTCTTTTTATCTATATTAAGTCCTAGAACATCTTTTCTGAATATAAAAAGAAACAGCCGTAAGGTACTGAATACCATATAAAAAACTACAATCAGAACTAAAGACATGAACGCCCTTCCAATACATAAAATTGGTGATAATAAAAAGTTACTACGTTCTGTATTTAATATATTTAATTAAGTTTAAGTGCGCGCATTACCTCTTCAACACTTTCCACAGACGACTTGTCATCTGTGCATACTTCAATGTCAGGATTTTTAGGTGGTTCATACGGGCTTTTTTCACTTACACCAATCATATTGTCAATCTCCCCTCTTTGAGCTTTCTCGTAGAGCCCCTTTGTGTCTCTTTTTCTGCATTCCTCAAGAGATGCATTAATATATAATTCAACAAACTCCTCTCCAATACGAGTGCGCGCCGCGAGACGATCTTTTTTGTATGGAGAAATTATAGGAACAAGAACAAAATCATTTTTTTGAAGTGCTTCTACTGCAATATCTGAGATAAGTCTATTGTTCTCTTTGATATCTTCGCGCGAAAATCCTAGATGTTTATGCAGTTTTTCTCGAACATCATCTCCATCAATAATTACTACCTTAAAACCGAGCTCTTCAAGCCTGCTCTTGATCCCGAGTGCAATAGATGTTTTCCCCGATCCTGAAAGGCCAGTGAACCAAAGTACTTTTTCCTTTTTAGAATTAGAAGTGTTCAAAATAAATACGCTAGTCTTCTTTTGAAACAAACACCTCTTCCTGGCGCTTGAGAGCCTCAATAACTATATCGCTTATTTCCGGTCTCATAAACCACTCGGGAGGACTCTCACCTCTCTCAAGCATCGCTCTAGCCTCTGTTCCGCTAATATGAAGTTTGTCGTCCTCGTCGTGAACTGGCGACTCCTGTTCGTGAACATGTGTGCCCATCCGCTCAGAGTAAAATACTTTGTCAAATACAACCGGCGTAATACCAAGATCAGGAAATTGATTGAATATATTGTGTGATGCCTTTGGATCATAGAAGTCGCCGACACCTGTGTGATCTCGTCCTACAATAAAGTGGCTGCATCCGAAATTTTTCCTACATAATGCAGTGAATATTGCTTCACGAGGACCGGCATATCTCGAAAATGTAGCGTACGTCGCAAACACCACGCGATTTTTTGGATAAAAGTGTTTCATCATTGTGTTATAGCTCTCAACAATGTACTTCGCATGGAAGTCACCCTCTTTTTTCTTGCCTACTACCGGATGGATAAACAAGCCATCACAGTGTGCTTCTTCTAGCGCTTTGAGCTGTATGAATTCATGACTTCTGTGAATTACATTTCGTGTATGAAACCCAACCACCCTACTCCATCCACGCTCTTCAAAAAGCTTTCGCACCTGCCTTGGTGTAAGTTCGTGTTCTTGCGAGTCAGATTTCCTCCGACGTACCAGATCAATTTTTCCGGCAAGTAAAACTGGATTGAGTCCTTGTATAAAACGCACTCCCGGATGTTCTTCGTTTTCTGTCCCATAGAGTTTTTGCATCATGTTCTTTTTATCAAACGTATACTTCTCTCCAACGTGAAGCACCGCGAGTACATCATGCTCATCGTCAACAAGTGCAACTTCTTCGCCAACAGAAATCATGTCGGCTTGCTCTTCTGACACATCAAGGATAATCGGTACCGTCCATACACATCCATTTTGAAGACGCATGTTGTTAAGTACCCCTTCAAAGTCTTTCTTTCCCATAAATCCTTCCAGAGGGCTAAACACTCCAAATGCAATTTGCTCAATATCCATTTGAACATCCTCTCCGACTGTCACTCTCTTGAGAGAATCTAAATACTTACGAGATGGCCGCTCTCTTAAAACACGATTTACCAGCTTTCCACCATGTGGAGAAACTAGCGAAGTGCCGACGTTACCATCTAGAAGATAATTAGCGCCACCAAACCGGTTTACAGCTCTGTCATCTACTCTAAAGTACATGTTAGGACGCTCCACAAGTGATGCCTGATGAAGAAGTTTCTTTATCATGTTAATACACTTCATGGGATATTTACCTACGGCTGTTTCGGCCGAAAGCACAACACCAGAAGCTCCCTCAAGTACTGTTGTCACTACGTCACGAACCTCGGCACGTGTAGGACCTTGATTTAAGATCATGCTCTCAAGAAAATTTGTTGCAACAAAAGCCTCTTTCCCATATCGGCGAGCAGTGCTCAGCACAACTTTTTGTGCAAACGGAATTTTCTCAAGTGGAATTTCCTTGCTTAAGTCACCACGATCAAGCAAGAACATGTCTGTTTTCTTGGCTATTTCCTCAAGATTTTCAAGAGCGTCAGTGCATTCAATTTTTGAAATAATTTTCATCTTACCGTTTGTTGCCGCACGCACCGCTTGAACAGATGCTCCTGAACGCATAAATGACGCGGCAATGTACTCAACCTCTTCCTCAAGACCAACCACAATTGCTTCATAGTCTTTTGGAGACAAAACAGATAAGCCAAGGTGGCGCCCCATTGCAGAGTCAACTACAACAGCTTTATTCTTTCCGAGCGTGCCTGATGTCATTGCCCGAGCACTAATGTACCCATCAGAAATTGTTTTGGTATTACTCACACGGAGAATCAACGCATCAAAGTCAATATGTATGAGATCCCCCTCTTCTAACTGATCAATACAGTGCGAGGGGCGAAGTGAGATAGCATGTGTATCCCCCTTGATTGCTTTTTTATAGAGTTTAATATCATCACCTTCTGTGACATTGATAGATGAGTCAACTAAGTCGCCTGTACGTATTTGTGATCCTTCCGTATCAAGAATAAACGGTATTCCAACTTTCCTCGCAAGACCAATGAAATAGCGCAAATCCTCAATCGTCG
>CAJXDB010000012.1 GCA_913052285.1 uncultured bacterium
CGAGCTTCAAAAATGGCACCATATTTAACCGAGAAGCGGTGATATGTCGCCTCATCAAGAACACAACCTTCTGTAATACTGTCTATATCCTGCTTTGCCTGTGTAACCAGCTCTTTGAGCTTCTTCTTTGTTTTTGCTTCAGTAACACTTTTAAGTTTTGTTTTATATTCAGCGTCAACTTCTTTAAGCACCCTAGCGCGCTCTTCCGGTATAACTTTTGTAACAATGTATCCTGCAAAATATATAACCTTTTCAACTTCAGCTGAAGAGACACCCAATAGAAGTGCTATACGAGAAGGTATGCCTCTAAGAAACCAAATGTGTGACACTGGTGTCGAAAGCTCTATATGCGCCATACGTTCACGGCGCACAATTGCCCGAGTGATTTCTACTCCACATTTTTCACAGACAATACCCTTATATCTGATACCTCTGTATTTACCACAGTAACACTCGTAATCACGTTCAGGACCAAAGATCTTTTCATCAAATAATCCGTTTTTCTCAGGACGCTGTGTACGATAATTAATGGTTTCAGGTTTTGTAACCTCACCGTACGACCACTCAAATATTCTCTCAGGAGAAGCAAGCTTGAGCGTTACGGCATCGAAATTCTGCATATTAAATGTTGATTTTTTTACAGGCATACTTATTCTTTTTCTTGTGATTCCTCTAATTTTTTAAGCTCAACATCAAGTGAAAGACCTCGAAGATGATTCAGAAGCACATTAAAAGATGCAGGAGTATGAGGGTGGCTTATACGCTCCCCTTTTACAATTGCATCAAAGGTGGCAGTACGACCGAGAATGTCATCTGATTTAATTGTGAGCATTTCGCGAAGCGTGTACGCCGCTCCATACCCAAGAAGAGCCCAGACCTCCATTTCACCAAATCTCTGTCCTCCGGCTTGAGCTTTACCACCAAGAGGCTGTTGAGTAATGAGCGAGTACGGACCTATGGATCGCATATGTATCTTGTCTTCAACCATGTGATGAAGTTTCAATATATACATATATCCAACTGAAATATCCTGATCAAATGATTCACCGGTGCGACCGTCGTGTAGACGCATTTTACCAGTCTCGCTAAAACCAGCTTCTTTAAGCTCTTCTGTAATCTCTTTTTCAGTAGCGCCTGAGAAAGGTGGTACCACGGCTTGGTAGCCAAGTGTTCCTGCGGCTAGACCCAAGTGAAGCTCAAGAATTTGTCCTAAGTTCATACGTGACGGAACTCCAAGCGGTGTTAGAATTACATCAATCGGCGTCCCATCTTCTGTAAACGGCATATCTTCCTCAGGTAAAATGCGCGAAATAACTCCCTTGTTTCCGTGACGTCCTGCAAGCTTGTCACCCACAGACACACTTCGAAGCTGTGCCACGGTTACATGAATTCGTTTTATGATTCCGGAGTCCAGTTTGTCGCCCTTTTCTCGTGAAAATATTTTGACTCCTACGATACGTCCCCTCTTTCCACCTTCTACTCGAAGAGATGTGTCTTTTACATCTTTTGCTTTTTCTCCAAAAATAGAACGGAGAAGCCTCTCTTCTGGAGTAAGCTGTGTTTCTCCTTTTGGTGTCACTTTTCCAACAAGAATGTCGCCTGGGCGAACTTCTGCACCAATGCGCACCACTCCTTCCTCGTCAAGATTTTTAAGTTTTATCTCACCAACATTTGGAATATCGTGCGTAGTTACCTCCGGCCCAAGCTTTGTATCCCGTACGGCAATTTCAAAATTTTCCATGTGAATGGTTGTAAACTTGCTCTTTTTAACAAGCCGTTCCGATATGATGATGGCATCTTCATAATTGGATCCGAACCAAGACATAAATGCAACAAGGCAGTTTTGACCAAGCGCCATTTGCCCCTTATCGCTTGAAGATGTGTCAGCAAGAAGTGTTCCTTTTTTGATCTTATCTCCAACTGAGACAACCGGACGCTGATGCGAAACTGAAAAGTCATTTGTTCTACTAAAGTTAACCAGCCTGTGCTCAGTTTTTTCTCCTTTTGTATTCTTAATAACGATATGACGAGCATCAACTTGCGCTACCTCACCGTCTTCTTTTGACAAGATGATTCGCCCTGTGTCTTTTGCCGCCTTATCCTCAATTCCAGTTACAACAAGAGGTACCTCCGGAAGAATCGGTGGCGTTGCCTGCTTTTGCATATTTGATCCCATAAGAGCTCTGTTTGAGTCGTCATGCTCTAAAAATGGAATCATTGATGTGGCAATTGAAAATGGCTGATTAGTTGAAATATCAATGTAATTAACCTCGTTTTTCGAAATAAGCGCAGGTTCTCCTTTTATTCGTACCTCCACGTGCTCATCTGATATGGCTCCAGAGTCGTCACGTGCTGTAGCGGCATGCGCAATATTAAGCTGCTCCTCTTCAAGGGCATTTAAATATTCGATTTCACCTGTAACAACACCCTTCGAAACCTTTGCATATGGAGTTTCAATAATACCGAAATCGTTTACTCGCGCATGAGTTGCAAGCCTAAGAATGAGACCGATATTTGGACCCTCAGGTGTATGGATAGGACAAAGTCTTCCGTAGTGAGAAGGGTGCACATCACGCACCTCAAAGCCTGCTCGTTCGCGAGTTAGCCCTCCTGGACCGAGTGCAGATAGAGTGCGTAGATGCTCAAGCTCAGACAAGGTATTCTGCTGCTGCATGAACTGTGAGAGCTGGTTGGTGGTGAAAAATTCTTTAATACTTGCCTGAAGCGGACGCGGATTCATAAACTGAATAGGGAGTGCAGTTTCCGGATCTACTGTAGACATACGGTCCTGAATATTTCTTTTCATACGAGACATACCAACGCGAACCTTTTGCTGAAGCATCTCTCCAATATATCGAACACGTCGAAAACCAAGATGATCAATATCATCAGGCTCCGCTCCTTGTGTATGCTGAAGCGTTATAATATGTGAAATTGTTGTTACTAGATCATCAAGAGATAACGTCCGACGCTCCATTTCATTAGTATCAAGACTTTTCTTGAATCGGTGGTTGAACCTATGTCGTCCGACTCGAGACAGGTCATATCTCTCTATGCTAAAGATTGAATCGATATATTCTTTAGCGTTTTCAGGAGTCGCAAGGTCTCCATCTCGCAATTTTTTATGTATCTCTATGTACGCCTCAGAGACTTCTTTTGCAGTGTCTTTCTCAAGAGACGCTGCCACGTGCTCTTTCGCAAATGAGTTGCGCTTTAAGAGTGACTGTATATCTTTATCAAATGAGGCACCGAACACACGCATAAGAGACGTAACAGGGAATTTTCGTTTCCTGTCAATACGAACGTATATAACATCGTCAGATTCACATTCAATTTCTACCCATGCGCCGCGTGCAGGAATGATCTTTGCACCAAAGTAGCGTTTACCCTTACTTTCACTTGCAGTAAAGAATATACCGAAAGAGCGAGCCAGCTGTGGAACAATCACACGTTCGATTCCGTTTATAATAAATGTGCCGTGATCAGTCATCATCGGGAAATCGGCCAAAAAGATTTCCTGTTCTTTTTTTGAACCAGTTGTGTGGTTTTTTAATTGTACTTTAACTCGAAGTGGAGCATCGTACGAAAGCATTTGCTCTTTTGCATAAAATTCGTCGTACTTTGGTTTTCCGAATTCAAAGTTTGTAAATTCAAGATCGAACTTCTTTCCTGAATAGTCTTTAACTGGAGAAAACTCTTCAAAAATTTCTTTAAGACCCTCTTTTAGAATCCAGTCAAAAGACTTTAGCTGTGTTTCAACAAGATTGGGAAGAGGCGCTAGTGGTTTCTGGAAACGACTGAAGTACTTCTTTTTAGTTGGATTGACTATATCCATAGAATTTTACACACAGCATGCAAGCCTTGCTGTAAAGGCCACACGGAACACAGAGCCCTACTGTGCTTTTAAATTAAGCAATGTATAACTTCAATTATGGCGCTTTTAAAATATGAAAATCGTGCAGACAGAACTCAATCGGGACAGTGCAAAATATTGCGAGAGTATAGACGAGCTATAGATATTTGTCAACATGTGGATAAGTCCCGATGCCTGAAAAACATCGGGACTTTATTTCATAAGGTCCAGACGGCGACTAATCTGATACGCCAGACTGTTCAGCGATCTCGGAATCACTCTGTGGATCGCGCTCAACACGAGATTCCCGAATTGAAACCTTCACCGGTGGATGGCCGTGTTTCAAGACATGTCTGTCCGCTCTGTCGCGAATGCCGTCGTTATCTAATCTTTCCATTAACCTACTTGCAAGCATGCTATCCTCTCAGTTACGTTACGTGTTGAAAATACCCCCATGGACATAGTAGAACATATTTTCTACTTCGTAAACTTTCTTCTCCACTCTTCAACTTTTTTATGATCCCCAGAAAAAAGCACTTTTGGAACCCTATATTTTTTCTTTTTATAAACAATCTCTTCCGGACGTGTGTATACGTCCGAACTTGAAACTCTTTTTTCTTCAAGCGAAGAGACATTGCCAAGTACACCAGGCAACTGTCTGGTAACAGAATCAACTATAATCATTGCTGGAATCTCGCCTCCTGTAAGAATATATGGACCAACCGATATTTCTTCTGCTTTGAGTGCTTTTTTAACACGCGCATCTACACCTTCATAGTGCCCAGAGATTAGAACAATGTCTTTATACTGACGCGCCCATTTTCTTGCATGAGTGTTGGTGAACTGCTTCCCGGAAGGTGTAAGAAAAATCACCTTTACACCCTTTTTTCTACCAACTGCTTTTTTTGCGGCTGAAAGTATTGGAATAGCTTCAAGTACCATTCCAGGGCCTCCACCATACGGCTTTCTATCAACTCGTTTGTGTTTGTCGGCTGTATAATCTCGTGGATTATAAAATGAGATAGAGATTTTCTTCTTTTGTTTTGCACGTCCAATAATAGACTCTCGAGTATAGTCATCAAAAACTTTTGGAAAGAGTGTGATTATATGGAAATTGAGTTTTTTAGTCATAAGAAAAACCGTGGTATTTTTGTACCACGGTTTTTCTTTTTTGTCTAATTTACGCTGCCTTCAGGTCTTCCATTGCCTCATCCACAGATTTTGTGGCGGATGGAGCTTCAGTGCCTCCCGATGGCTCATTAATCTTTAGGTTTACTCGAGCGTTGTTCTTCATTCCAACAACTCGCAATAGCGTTCTAATTGCCTTTGCTGTGTTGCCTGATCGGCCGATAATCTTCCCCATGTCTTGAGGATTGACGTCGAGTGTAAGTAGAACTCCCATCTCGTCGACTGCTCGGCCGATTTTAACGTCGTCCGGGTTATCAACCAAAGTTTTTACAACGTACTCAAGAAACTCCTGATCCTTTTCTGTATCCATAATCCAGAGTAACTTTCGTTACTGGTAATGCGGTAACGCTGGAGTGACCACCTGCCGTATACGTTACTGTTGGTGAACAGTATACGTACAAGTATGAGAAAGTCAATTGCTGTGCACGCGCTATTCCTTTTTTTCCTCTTTTTCTTTTGGAGATTCTTCAGATGTAGAGCTTTCGGGTTCTTTTTTTGTCTCACTTTCTTCAGGTTTGTCAGATTTTTCTTCTTTCTTGTCTTTTTGTTCCTCCTCAGGTGAAGCAACAGGAGTTTCTGGAGCTTCTTCTGGAGTGTCTTTTTTCTCTACTTTTTCTTCAGGAGCACTATCTTCTGAGCCCCCCTTCTCTGCCTTTTTCTTTTTAGTTGGCGACTTCTTTGAAAGCACGTTGACTTTTTTACCGTCGACAACATTTTGACTTACTAAAAGATTGTGTACTGTACCTGAAACCTGCGCGCCTTGAGATATCCAATATTTAATACGTTCAGACTTAAGTTCGGCCTTGCCTGCTCTTGGATTATGTGAGCCAAGCATTTCAATATAGCGACCGCTTTTCGGGCCGCGTGTAGACTCTGTAACAACAATACGAAATGACGGATCGTTTTTTCTTCCAACTCTCTGTAATCGAATCTTGAGCATGCGCTTCACTGTACCAGAAGTCTATTATGAGAGCAAATACAAAATAAAAGGCCGCGCGACAGGTGTGTCGCGCGGCAGTTAAACTGGGAGGGACGTGGGGAGATCACGTCCATAGACCTAGGAAATAGGTCTACTATTAACAGTACAGCAAGTTATAAAAAGCACAAGGCCTCATCTGGTATAGTGTAGTTATGAAGAAAACTGGGAAAAATACCAAATCCATTATAGGACCTATTACAGTACGCCGAAAAGGAATCGGCCAAATTACTGATTCACGTACAGATGAGGTATTTGATATAAATCGTGAAAATTTACACACCGCCTTAAATGGAGACATTATAGAGGCAAAAGTAAATTCGCACCTAAAAAGTGCGTCTGTTATAAAAATTGTTGAGCGGGCAAAGACTAAATTTGTAGGTACTGTTAAGAAAGAGGACGGACAATATTTCCTCATTCCTGATAACCGAAGAATGTATACCAATATTATTCTCCCAGATGCACGAAACGTACCGGAAAGACACAAGGCACTTGTAGAGTTAACAAACTGGCCTATCTCGAAAGACAGTCCTCAAGGAAAGCTTTTGGAGGTGCTTGGACCAGAAGGAAAACATGATGTTGAAATGCGGTCCATAGTACTGGAACAAGGATTTGAAACTACATTTCCAAAAAGAGTCGAGGAAGAAGCAAACAAAATAAGTGAGAACAAAGCAAAGACCCTTAAAACAGCACTTGAAAATCGGCGCGACATGCGGAATATCACAACGTTTACCATTGACCCGGAAGACGCAAAAGATTTTGACGACGCCCTATCCATAGAGCACTTAAAAAATGGTGAAGTTGAAATCGGAGTACATATTGCCGACGTTTCCTACTATGTAGTACCTGGGAGTGAGATAGATGAAGAAGCTCAAAAACGTGGAACTTCAATCTACCTTGTTGACCGCACCATTCCCATGCTTCCTGAAGTGCTGTCAAATGATGTCTGTAGTTTAAATGAACATGAAGACAAACTTACGTTTTCGGCTGTATTTACAGTCGGAAAAGACGGCTCAGTAAAAAGTAGATGGTTCGGAGAGACAGTCATCAATTCAAATAAGCGATTTAGCTATGAAGATGCACAGAATACGCTTGATAGTAAGAAAGGAAAATACTCAAAAGAACTTTTAACACTGGAAAGCGTCGCCAAAATAATTCGCAAAAAAAGATTTGCAAAAGGGGGAATCGACTTCGACCAAAGCGAGGTGAAGTTTAAACTTGATAAAGACGGTAAGCCCACTCAAATACTTCTCAAAGAACGAATTGAAACCAATCGTCTTATTGAAGATTTTATGCTTCTCGCCAACCGAGAGGTCGCTGAATACTTTTACAAATTATGCAGAAAAATTGCCGGCAGAAATACCGTATTTGTATACCGTATACACGATGTTCCTGATCCAGACAGAATTACCGAGCTTTCTGTATTTCTTGAGGCACTTGGATATGAGCTTCGTGCCCACAGGAAAGATATCGTAAATTCTCGACAAATAAATGATCTATTAAAAGAAGTGGAAGGAACTCCAGAGGAAAACTTGGTAAAAACTGCCACTATCAGATCAATGGCAAAAGCTATATATTCAACAAAAAATATTGGTCACTTTGGACTTGCATTTAAGTATTACACTCACTTTACCTCTCCAATTCGTAGGTATCCGGATTTAATGGTACACAGAATTTTAAAACAACACTTGGATGGATCATTTGTCCCAGAACAAGAGTTTTCCCACTACAAAGAAATGGCAATCAAGTCATCAGAGCGAGAAGCTTCGGCAGTTGAAGCAGAAAGAGAATCTATAAAACTAAAGCAGGTTGAGTATATGAGCTCAAGAGTTGGCCAAACATTTTCAGGCACGATTACAGGCGTGACAGACTGGGGCATTTTTATTGAAGAAAAAAAAACAAAATCAGAAGGAGTGGCACGCCTGCGAGATTTAAAAGATAATTACTACGTACTCGACAAGGGAAATTTCCGCCTCATAGGGCAAAAGAAGAAAACATACACGCTTGGTGACAAAGTAAATATGAAGCTCTCTTCAACCGACCTAGAGTCAAAAACTATTGACTGGAAAATAATATAAATTTCACTAACTTACTTTGCCACCTGCACCGCTTCTTCAAATTTTACGGATAGTAATTTTGACGCACTATCCGAACCCATGGTAACTCCGTACAAAATACCGGCTCTGCTCATTGTTTCTCTATTGTGAGTAATGAGAACAAGCTGTGATTTTTTTGAAAGGTCCTCAATCATGTCCCCATAACGGCGAGAGTTTGCCTCGTCAAGCGCCGCGTCTGTTTCGTCAAGTACCAGAAATGGAGGAGGGTTAACCTGCGACATTGCAAAAATAAGCGCGATTGATGTAAGGGCTCGCTCCCCTCCTGAAAGCATGACAAGTCCTTTGATTTTTTTTCGCGGCAAATTTACCGTTATATCAACACCCTCTTCTACTTCCTCCTGCTCATCTTGAGAACTTTCTTCCTCATCGGAAACGCGACGTTTTTTCTCTTTTACTACTTCAAGCACTGCAGTACCTCCGCCAAACATAAGTGAAAAGAAGTGCTGGAATTCTTTGTTTATTTTTCCAATACCTTCACGGAATTGCGTGTTGAGTTTTTCATCAAGCTCTTTTATAAGACCTTTTAGTGAGTCAGCCGTTTTCTCAAGATCTGCTACTTCTCTCTCAAGAAACTCATCACGTTCACTTACCTCCTTATGCTCTTTCATAATCTCTTCAGATGCACTTCCGCCAAGCTCATCAAGACGTATTTTCATACGTTCGAGTTTTCGTTTTCTGTCTTCCTGCACTTCCCTTTTTTCCGAAATAATAACCTCGCGGGTTACAGGCTTTCCGGATGTATCAGATACAGAGTGTGTTTCATAACCAAGTATGTCGCGTCCTATGAGTGAAACTCCTTCCCGTATCTCTCTGTCAAAATCTACTCGACTACGCTTAATATTATTCTCTTCTTGCTCAACTAACGACATCTCCGAGCGTAGTTCATTTTGTCTGGACATAATACTGAATACGTCACGTTCAGCTTTTCTACCTTCACCGCGAACTTTCTCAATACCCTTCTGAAGTTCCGTATACTCTTTTTCTAATTCTGTCTCTTCGTTAAGTAGACTCTTATGTCTCTCCTCATGTGTATTTTTCTCACCAATAAGTTTTTTGAGATTATCTTCCGTATCTGTGTGAGCTCCAGACTCCGTATGAGCTCTTTCAGATACAAACAAAGTGATCATAGAAACAACAGTTTGTACAATATTTTTCACCGTCTCTATATTTTGTTCACCTTGAACTTTCGAGCCCGCTTCATTGACTCGCCTTTCAAGGTTTTGAATTTCACTAAATGTAACAGTTCTGCCTTCGTCCTTTTTTTCCTTCTCGGAAGCACTCTCTTCTTCAAATGCCATCTTCCCCTCAATGCGACCCAGAGTACGCGTTAGATTGTCCTTTTCGCGCCTAACTGAGCTCAATTTTTGTTCAAGCTTCAATATTTTCTCCTTCGTACCACTGTCATCGTCCGATTTAGATAGAACTTCTTTTGCCACAACAAGCTCTTTACCTAAGCGGGATAATTCAAGCTCAGGACCTTTCTTTTTACTTACAAGGTTCTCGTCGTGATACGAAAGGTATTCATTTTCACGCTTTAAGTATTCACGATATAGATCAGATAGTTCATCTCGAATCTTGGCGTGCTTTTTAACCTTCTCAACCTGACGTGTAAGAAATTTTAGATGTGGAGTAATCTCTTTTCGTATTGCCGCCACCTGTTCAATGTTTTCTGTTGTTTTTTCAAGCTTGCGCTCGCTCTCGTGTTTCTTATATTGGTAAATCTTAAGCCCCAAAGCATCGAGGATCATCTCTCTTCGCTCCCGCATATGTGCCGAAAGTACCCTATCCGCTTCCCCTTGAGAAATAATATGGTGGCCAGTTGCCCCGATATTTGCCACGGCCAAAAGCTCGATAATATCGCGAAGCCGCACGTGCGTACCGTTTAAATGATACGAATTGACGCCGTCGCGATGTACAACCCTCTCTATTACCACCTCGTCAAAATCAACATTGAAAAGTTTATCGCGGTTATCAAATACAACTTTTACACTTGCCCGATTTGACCTTGCTGACGTGGCAGAACCTCCCCAAATCAAATCTTCACCCTTTTTACCACGAAGTGATTTTATAGATTGTTCTCCCAATACAAATCGAAATGACTCTGCTACATTTGACTTACCGGATCCATTCGGACCTACAATAGCGGTAATTGGAGACGAGAATTCAAAGACACCTTTGCGCGCAAAAGATTTAAAGCCAGATAGCTCAACTTTTACAAGCGCTCCCATACAACTACCAGTTTTTTACTTCAAGTGCCATACGAGCGGCATCCTGTTCAGCTTCTTGTTTTGACTTACCTTCTCCTTTGGCAGTCTGATCTTTCCCAAGGAAAACACCAACAGTGAAAAGTCTGTCGTGGTCAGGTCCAACCTCCTCAAGAACTCTATATGAAGGAGTTGTATTTGCGTGTTCTTGTGCGGACTCTTGAAAGCGGCTTTTTGCGTCTTGCCAAAGCCTCTTATCAACAACATCATCACGAAATGTAAGGATGTTTTCTTCAATAAATTTTTGTGCCTTTTCATACCCCTGATCAAGATAGATTGCACCCACAATTGCCTCTAAGGTATTGGCAAGAATATATTGTCGCGCTCGTCCAGTATCTTTAGCTTCACCTCGAGACAAAAGTACAAAATCATTTACTGACAATGTGCTTGCAACAGATGAAAGCATAGATGTATTTACAAGTCCTGAACGATACGCAGTCAGCTCTCCTTCAGTCTTATCAGGATACGCATTGAAAAGATGAACTGTAACAATAAGCTCAAGTACTGCATCTCCTAAAAATTCCAAGCGTTCGTTGTGCTCAAGTCCAAGCTGTCTGTTTTCATTTATAAAAGAACGGTGAGTAAGAGCACGCATTAATATATCTTTATTTTTAAACGAAATTCCTATTTTATTCTCAAAAATACTGAAATCTTTATCATTCATATTATTTTTTAGCGCCTTTCTTTTCGTCTTTCTGAAGGAGCATATTTATTGATTTGGTCACAATTGGAAGAATATCATTATAGAAATTTAAGTCGAGAATATCTGCTAACTTAAACCATTTGGCATCATCAAGTCCTCCAGTCTTTTTAAGTACAAGGTCTTCAAATGGAGCCTCAGCAAGATAGTATACAACCTGCTTTCTAAGCTTTCCTTTTTCTGGCTGCGATGCCACATATTCATTACTACCTAGTTTTTTACCAACTTTAACAGTAACGCCAATCTCGTCTTTAATAACTCTTGCAACCCCTTTCTCTTCATCTTCACCTTCCTCCAGATGTCCTTTCGAAAGAGTCCAATGTCCAAATATGTCATGAACTAGAGCGAGGTAAACCTCACCTTTGTCACGTGCGTATACAACCGAACCCGCCAACCTTTCAATAGGCATTTTCTCAAACGGAACTTCTTTTTGTCTTTTCTTTGAAATCTCATCTTTTCCAGGCTCTCCTATTTCCTTATACACAGCACCGAGCACTCCATTTACAAACTTACTGCTATTTTCTCCGCCAAATGTCTTGGCAAGCTCTATTGCTTCATTTATAGCAACCTTGTCTGGTATGAATTGGAACGATTAGGCTGCTGAGGTCCAAA
>CAJXDB010000013.1 GCA_913052285.1 uncultured bacterium
GCAAAAACAGAACGCTTTTGGAGGAAAAGTCATGCCTACAAATAACAGAGGTGAGTGGATCACACATGAGTGCTGTTGGAACAAACACGGTCAATGTGCTTATAAGTTTGATGACGGCGACGGAAGAAGAGCATATTGCGACTGCAATTGCCACAAAAAGGTAGCCGCACTATTGACCCCAATTCCATGTCCACGTGAAGGGTGCAAAGGTGTCCTTGAATTTACCGGGGAAATGGCCGGAGATAAACTTATCCTTAAGTGCTCGAAATGCGGCGAAACACGCGAAGATTGAACCGTCTAGCAGGCACCGTCCGCTCGGACGGTTTCTGTTTTTACATATCAGTGTATAATTCTCCTATTATGGCAAAAAGAGCAACTGGAATAGAAAAAAGAAAAACCTCTCGTTCAAAGAAGACAAAAAAACGACTTGCGATAAAGAAAGAAATGCTGGCGAAAAAAGCCGCCAAGAGGCGTAAGAAGAAGTAGGATCTTCCTAAGAACCATTTACGAAACTATTGAGAGGGTAAACGAGGCACACCCTACAGAAATCTGGTGCTCCCCCACTTCTTTGATTGGGTGCTCTAAGTGGATGAGTTCTGGATTAAGGTCAATATGTTTTTGCTTCTTAAGCGCACGCGCAATGTCTTCCTTGTGAATACCCTCGTATAGATGCCCCTGCTTATTTGCCTTAACTTTTATCTCAACTACCGCCTCTTTGAGCGCATCGATATTTTTACCTAAGAGATCTTTTTGGATCTCCCGCTCCTCTTCATGCTGCGCTACTTGCAGTTTTGCTATCCTAATTTTTCCCGGTGTAGCAGGTTCTGCAAAACGCCTTGGAAAAAGAAAGTTGGAAGCATACCCGGAAGAAACACTTTTTACTTCCCCCTTCCTTCCAACCCCAGAAACATCTGTGCAAAAGATTACTTTCATATCACTGTACTAACAAAATTTCTACTGCTCTGTCAAGATGTGGATCTAGTCCTGCTTCAACATCTTCTCTTGTCATCTCTACTTCTACATCCGGTGTAAGTCCCCCATCAGAAATTGATGTTCCATTTGGAGTAAGCCAACGCGCAATTGTTACCTTAAGTGATGTGTCTTGAGTTATATCCACAAGTTCCTGAACCGATCCTTTTCCAAATGTTTGCTCTCCAACGATCGTGGCAACTCCGTGCTCGCGAAGTGCACCTGCAAGAATTTCAGACGCCGAAGCTGAACCCTGATTTACCAAAATTATCATTTCCAAGTTGTCGTTAAATATGTCATATCCGCGACTTCTGTGTGCTCGCGAAGATTCGTTTTCACCAAAGTCTTCCGTTACGATCACCTTCCCTGTTGGCAAAAACCAACTTGCCATATCAACCGCCACTTCCAAAAAACCGCCCGGATTTCCACGTAAATCGAGTACAAGTTTGTGGCTACCACTTAATATGAAACTTCGAAGTGCGTCTCGGAACAGATTGGGTGAGATCGCAGAGAAATTAAAAAGCCTGATAACAAATACTCCATCGTCTCGAATCTCTGATTCTATTGTTGGAATTTGAATAATTGCACGAACAACTTCGGCAATCACTAGATCATCGGTATCTTCACGAAGAAGTGACAACTTTACAGACGTACCAACCTCACCTCGAATAAGCTTTACAGCTTCATCAATAGTCATCCCTTCGGTAGACGTTTCGTCAATACGAATAATCTTGTCTCCTGCTTGAATACCTGCTCGATATGCCGGAGTATCTTTAAGCGGAGAAATGACTGACACAGTACTGTCTCTAATTCCTATCTCCATTCCAACTCCACCAAATGAACCACTTATGTCTTCCTCAAATATTTCAGCATCGGCCGGAGGTAGAAATACTGTATATGGATCACCAAAAGAGTCTGTAAGACCTTCGATTGCTCCATATACCTTCTCTTCATCTGTTGCAATTTCTGTGGTCGTGGCCGGAACAAATTTATCTTCAAGTACCTGCCAACTCTTCCACAGCGGATCAAAATCAACACCAACAGGAGGCTCTGCATGTATACCATTAAAAAGTACATCTCCATTTGCTTCTCCTCTTTGGCCACCAATATACCATCCAAAAATAAAAGCTAGCACAACCAATACAATAACTACTGGAATAGTAGATGTAAGAGAGTTTTTACTTTTTGCATTAATAGAAGGTATGTCCATGCGAGCCATTATCCCAAAATGCCGTTTCTTGGTCAAATAACGAATGGTATACTACAGTCATGGTAACGAAATATACGTACAAAGATTTAATTTGGATTGACATGGAGTCACCAAGTAACCAGGAGGTACGTGAGATCATGGAAGAATACGGTCTTGACCCACTTGTCGCAGACGAGCTACTGCTTCCAACAATGAAGCCAAAGATTGATATCTATAAAGAATTTGTATATCTAATCCTCCACTTTCCTGCTTTCAAGCACACACACGGAGCACAGTCGAATCAAGAAGTTGACTTTATAATTGGAAAAAACTTTTTGATTACAACCCGCTACGACACAATTGACCCAATGCATAAATTCTCAAAAGTGTTTGAGGTAAATTCGGTTCTTGACCGAAGCAATATCGGAAGTCATGCGGCATACATTTTCTTTTATATGGCCAAGAAACTCTATAAATCACTTGATCATGAGCTTGAGGTTGTGAGTGACTCACTTGAAAACATTGAAGCACAGATCTATGAAGGACGGGAAAAAGCCATGGTGATTGAACTTTCAAAGGTGAGCCGGACACTTCTAAACTTTAAAGAAGCGCTCGGTCCACACCGCGAAATTCTTCAGTCACTCCATTCATTTGTTCTCGAAGACCGCACAAATAATAGATTTTTTGATCAGGACTTTACGCGATACTCGCAAACAATCATCGGTGAATACTATCGTGTTCAAAACGGTGTAAGCGCCTACCTTGATTCACTTGCGGAACTTCGCGAGACAAATAACTCGCTTGTCTCTACTAAACAGAACGAAGTCATGAAAGTACTTACCATTATGGCATTTGTCACCTTCCCTCTTTCTCTTGTCGCAAGCATCTTCGGAATGAACACAGAGTACCTCCCAATTGTAGGACAACAAAATGATTTTTGGTTTATTGTTGGCGGTATGGTTATAGCAACAACGCTTTTCTTCATATTCTTCAAGTACAAAAGGTGGCTATAATAATGAGCTTATTTTCAAACATTTTTGGCACACGAAAAAAGAAAGTGGAGGAGAAGACTCCACTTATGCTTTTTAATACTCTGTCTGGAGATAAAGAAGTATTTGTACCTCTTCCGGGAAAGATGGTGCGTATGTACAATTGCGGACCAACCGTCTACGACTACCAACATATAGGAAATCTAGTCCCTTATGTTTTCGCAGACACTCTTAGAAGAACTCTTGAATACAATGGATACTCAGTAAAACAAATTATAAATATCACAGACGTAGGACACCTCACCTCAGATGCCGACGAGGGTGAAGACAAACTTGAAAAGAGTGCTAAAAAAGAAGGAAGGAAGGTCACCGAAATCATAAAGGATGTCAGTAAAGCATTTTTTAATGACTTAAAGAAGCTCGATATTGACATAACACGCATTGAATTTCCACGTGCAACAAAACATATTGAAGCTCAAACCAGACTCGTTCAGACACTTGAAGAAAAGGGATACACATACAAAATAAAAGACGGTATTTATTTTGATACATCAAAGTTTGAAGGATATGGAAAGCTTGGAAACATTGATATAGAAGGCCTCAAGGAAGGTGCGCGTGTAGAAAAAGTAGTGGAAAAGAAAAATTCTACTGACTTTGCACTCTGGAAATTTTCACCAAAGGTTGGAGTACGACAACAGGAGTGGAAATCCCCATGGGGAGTAGGTTTTCCCGGATGGCACCTTGAGTGTTCTGCTATGGCAATGACTCTTTTAGGTAACCAAATAGACATCCATACTGGCGGTATTGATCACATCCCAATCCACCATAACAACGAGATTGCGCAGTCCGAATCTGTAACTGGAAAACAGTTTGTAAAATATTGGCTTCACAGCGCTTTTATAACAATTGAAGGTAAGAAAATTGCAAAGTCAGTTGGAAACACAATTTATCTTCGAAATGTTGAAGATAAAGGAATAAGTCCTATCGCATTTCGTTATTGGCTTTTGACAAGTCATTACCGTTCAAATACAAACTTCACGTGGGAAGCTCTTGAAGGAGCTGGCTCTGCACTATTTCGTCTTCACAAACATTTCGTGGAAAAGCTTGGCCTGCCTGCGCAGGCAGGAAAGGTTAACGGAGCAGTGCTTGTCGAATACCAAAAGAAATTCCACGAAGCAGTAAATGACGACCTTGATACTCCAAAAGCCATCGCGCTTATATGGGAGCTCATAAAAGACAAAGAAATTTCAAAAGAGGATGTTCGAGCAACCATTCTTGAATTTGATAAAGTGCTTGGACTTGGTTTTTCTGAAGGAAACAGGAAGCTTAAAAAAATGCTTGCACTAAAAGTTGTTCCCCACGATGATCTTCCGAAAGAAGTGCAGAAACTTGTTGATGAGCGCAGCAAAGCGCGAAAAGAAAAAGATTGGAAAAAAGCCGACGAAGCTAGGACTGCCATACAAAGCAAAGGATATACTGTCGAAGATACACCGCGCGGTCCCAAGGTAAGCAAGAGCTAACTATTCACAACTTACTCCCATATTACCAATAGTACGCTTTTTGTTGCGAATTTTTGGGTATGGTAAACTGACTCTATGGCAGAACCTAACGCACAAACACACATACCATCGGCAATTCGAATTCCACCGCAAAGTATTGATATCGAGAAAGCGCTTCTCGGCTCTATCATGCTTAAACCTGATGTATTAAATGATGTAAACGACATCATAGCTCCCGACTCATTCTATGCAGAAAAACACCGACTTATCTACAAGACGATGCTTGAACTATTTGCAAAAAGTGAACCAATTGACCTTCTGTCGCTCTCGGCACGCCTTAAAGAAGTTAACCTTCTTGAAAAGATTGGTGGAAGGAGCTATCTTACCGAGCTTGTAAATACTGTACCTACAGCTACTAACGCAAAAAACTACGCACACATTGTGCAGAAAAAGCACATGATGCGAAGTTTGATCGGTGCGGCAGATTTTATTGCAGAGCTTGGATACGATGAAGCTCGCGACCTTGAAGACCTTTTGGATACTGCAGAGAAAAAAGTTTATGAGGTAACAAGCTCCCCTACCCTTCGAAAATTTATTGCGATTAGAGACTCACTCGGAGAAGCGTGGGATCGACTTGATCACCTTCATAAATCAAAAGAAGAAATTCGGGGTGTCAGAACCGGTTTCCAAGAAATTGATAGCATGCTCGCAGGTCTTCAAAAGTCAGATCTGATTATTCTTGCGGCACGTCCTTCTATGGGAAAGACAGCGCTTGCACTTGATATAGCAAGAAAAGCTGCAACACAGTACGGCACACCAGTTGGAATATTTTCTCTTGAGATGAGTGCTCAACAGCTCGTTGATCGCATGCTTTCCGCAGAATCACATGTTGACGCGTGGAAACTTCGAACGGGAAAGCTCTCAACCGACAAGGAATTTGACCAAATTCGTGACGCACTCGACAAGCTCTCAAGCGCTCCAATTTATATAGATGATCAGCCCGCAAGCAATATTCTTAAAATGCGCTCTGTTGCAAGACGTTTGAAACGTGAACAAGGACTTGGTCTTTTGATTGTTGACTACCTTCAGCTTATGACACCGGCGCACGGACGTGTTACAGACTCTATGGTTCAGCAGGTTACAGAAATTTCACGCGCTCTTAAAGCTATGGCACGTGAACTTGATGTTCCTGTACTTGCCCTCTCACAGCTCTCTAGAGCAGTAGAACAAAGGCGTGGTCGCCCACGCCTATCCGATCTTCGAGATTCGGGAAGTCTTGAGCAAGATGCTGATGTGGTTATGTTTATACACCGCGACGACAAATATAACGAATACTCTGATAAGCCAAACATTGCTGAGATTTTATTTGAAAAACATAGAAATGGCCCGACCGGCAAGATAGAACTTTACTTTGATGGAAAGAAAGCAACCTTCCTGTCAATTGACAAAAGTGATTTTGGCGACGAAGATACCGGCAAAGCTGACGAATCACAGCCATTTTAGTATGAAAGAAGTTCAGAAAGAGGTTAACGACTGGGTAACACAATATAAAATAGGATACTGGAAGCCGCTTGAAATTCAGGCTCGACTTACAGAAGAAGTTGGTGACGCGATCTTTACACTTGCCTGTCTAGCAAACTCACTTGGTCTGGACATGGAACGCGGTTTTAAATATTCAATGGACAAGTGTTACGGACGAGACAAAGAACGCTTCGAGAAAAAATGAGCTTAATAAGCAAACTATCAGAACAGTTTGGGAGATTCCCCGGGATTGGACCGCGACAGTCGCGGCGTTTTGTTCAATTTCTTCTTATGCAAAACCAGTCGTACCTAGATGATCTAAGTGACTCAATTGCAAAGCTAAAAGGTGAAGTTTCTCTTTGCTCTTCATGCTTTCGTTTTTTTGTCACCAACGGCAGTCATGAACACGAGCTATGCAATGTATGCAGTGACACAAATCGAGACCACGGCATTCTTATGGTTGTCGAGAAAGATATAGACTGCGAAAATATTGAGCGAAGCCGTGCCTACAACGGCCTCTATTTTATTCTTGGCGGCACAGTGCCAATTCTTGAAAAAAGAGCAAACGGTATTCGTGAAAAAGAACTTAAAAGCACAGTTACTGAGCGCGGAGAAAAGAAAGAGCTTAAAGAAGTCATAATTGCATTTTCTTTAAATCCTGATGGAGAACACACGGGCGATCATGTGGTAAAACTACTTTCCCCTCTTAAAGAGAAGTACGGATTTACTACAACACTTTTTGGCCGTGGTCTTTCAACCGGAAGCGAGCTTGAGTACTCTGATTCCGAAACAATAAAAAACGCATTCACAACAAGACGCTAAATCATACGATACCTGTCGGACGGGCGGGTATCGTATGATTTAGTTAAAACCTCACGACTCACGAAGTCGTGAGGTTTTAATTTATTTTAGGGATTCGATTTTGACCTTGGCGTAGGGCTGTCTGTGACCCCTCTTTTTAAAGTAACGGCTCTTTGATTTAAATCTGATTATAGAAACTTTCTTTGCTCTTCCCTCTTCTTCCAGTATTCCGGCAACCTTTGCACCTTTAATGTATGGGTCCCCAACCGTTGTGGTCTTCCCACTATCAAAAAGAAGTACTTTATCAAAAGCTATTTTACTTCCCTCCTTATGCTTTCCGGGAATTCTCTCAACAGTAATCACATCTCCCTTGGAGACCTTATATTGCTTCCCACCTGTTTCAATAACAGCGAATTCTTGATCAGACATAACCACAAGATAATACAAGAATTCTCCAAAAAATCAAACTGTAAATAACGATTCAGCGGCAAAACGGCCCTCCGTGTGGAATATTAATGTTCCTATAAGAAAGGGTACGGCCCTGCACTTATTAGGAGGTGTTGAGGTGGGTGGTAGAGATGTCTGCTATCATTAATATATTTTATTTTACGCGGGCGTAGTTAACGAGTCACTATAACGTGGCCATCAGACATTCGTGAACTGCGTCCGCAGCACCCTTGGCTAAGAAAAGCCAGGGGTTCTTTTTTTTACTCTTCCCTGTCGGGCTTTTCTAGAGTCATCGGTTCTATACCCACGGCCTCTTTTGTTATACGGAGCACATCTTTATCAACCTTTCCTAACTCTTTATATGCAGAGTTATAGTGGCTAACCGTCGTCCCAAGAGTTACTCCTAATTTTTTCATAAACTCTTCATAGTTCCCAACGTGGCGACCCAACTCTCCTACTCGTTTTAGAATATGCTGTGCCTGCTCTTCAATCTGAAGCGAGCGAAGTCCTTGAAGCACCGTCTGAAGATATGCCATGAATGACGTCGGTGAAACGATAATAACTTTTCGCTCTTGAAATGCATATTCAATTAAATCGCGAGCTGATGTTTGTACCGCTCCAACTTTATTTATCAAAAGGTCATAGTAGACTCCTTCAGACGGTATAAACATAAAAGCAAAGTCCATCGTCCCTTCACTTGGACGAATGTATTTCGAAGTCTCGTCAATTCTATTTTTAAGATCTTGTTTGAAAAGTTTTTCGAGCCGTTCACGCTCCGACGTCTCGCGCGCTTCAAGAATTTTGTTGTAATTTTCAAGCGAGAATTTTGAATCAACCGGGAGCATCTTGTTTTTATCAAGAAATATAACCGCGTCGACTATCTCTCCATCAGAAAACTTATATTGAAGCTTAAATCTTCCCGGAGGCAAGACATTCTTAAGTACAGTTTCAAGATAGTACTCACCAAGCACGCCTCGCTGTTTTGGATTTTTAAGCACATCCTGAAGACTTTGAAGCTGGTCTGCAAATGAAACTACCTGCTTGTTTGTCTCATCAAGTTTTGTAAGCCCTTCTGTCACTTCGCGCACAATTTTTGTTGACTCACCAAGCTGAGTACGAACCGACTCGTGAAGCTGTTTAGTAGACTCTCCTAATTTTGTATCAATACTGCGAGAGAGGTCCTGAATCTGGTTTTGTATAAGAAGCATCCCTTTATCATCCGTCTGCCCCCTACTTTTCTTGAGAATAAACCAAACAAAAAATACATTGAGAAGAAGCGCGGCAACAACAATAGTAATAATAACTCCTAGTTCCATTTCGCCATTGTATCACTTCCGGAGACGCCGCTCAAAAAGGAAGTATTTTGCAGTTTCAATAGTCACCAGATTTAGAAGTCCAACTCCTAACAGAAATAGAAGCATACCAGCCGAAAGCGATTCAAGAGAGAGGAGTGTCTGTAGTGGCGGAAGCGTTATAGCCGCAATAAGAAGCAGGATACTTAACGATAAAGCACCAACAAGATAAAGATTTGAAAGCACATTTATTTTCCAGACCGGAACCGTCAAACTTTTAAATGAAAAAGAAAAGAAAATAGAGTCAAGCGAAAGTGCTACAAACATGATTGTTCTTATCTTTTCTATAGGCATCCCAAGTTTTAAGAGCACGAAATAGAGAGCCAGTAGAAACACTCCAGTTATTATAGAAATAGTAATAATCAACTTTTTAACCTGAGGAGTAAGAATATTTTTTGCCCTACTTGACCGAGGATCACGACGCATAATACCCCTTTCTTTTTTCTCAAATGCAAACGGAAAAGTCATAAATCCCTCTTCAACAATGTTAGTCCAAAGTATTTGCGCCGGAAGTAAAGGAAGTGGTGCTCCGGCTACAAGTGCCCCTCCAATAACAATAATCTCACTAAAACCTGTTGATAAGAGGTATGCAACAATCTTTTTTAAGTTGTCTATAACCTTTCGCCCCTCCTCAATTGCTGAAACAATAATCGCAAAACTGTTATTAAGAAGAACTAGATCAGCCGACTCACGCGCCACTGCGGTTCCACTTCCTACAGCAACACCAATATGTGCACTTTTTAGAGCTGGGGCATCATTAACTCCGTCCCCAGTCATGGCAACTACCTCATCCGTATCTTTAAGAACTCTTGCAATTCTAAGTTTTTGAGTTGGGAGAACTCGTGCAAATACTGCCGTTTTCTGAAGTGCCTGGTACAACTCTTTATCATTCATTTTTTCAACATCGGCTCCAATAAGTGTGCGAGATCCAACCTTTGCAATTCCAACTTCACGTGCAATCGAACGAGCTGTTTCTGGGTTATCTCCGGTTACCATAACTACCTGTGCTCCCGCTTTTCGCACTTCTGTTATTGCATCTTTCACATCGGTACGAACAGGATCGTGAAAAGCAAGAAATCCGCCAAACACAATATTTTCTAACATAAAATTCTCTCCTTCAGAAGTTGTGCCAGGAAATGCTTTCTTCGTGGTGTCTTTATACGCAACACCCAAAAGTCTCATACCTTCACCGCTTCGCGCTTTAAATATCTTTTCAAGAAGTTCTCGGTCAGCTCGCGTAAGAATAATGTCTTTACCCGCCTTGTGCACTTTTACTGCTTTTTCAAGAAGAAGTTCCGGTGTGCCTGTAATATAGAATCTGCCCTTACCAGAGTTGTGTTTATTAAGTGATGCCCCATACCGCCTCTCAGATTCAAACTGCATGAAATCAAGACGAGGGTTCGCCTTAGCAAGCTCATCTTGCGAAATCCCTTTTTCAAGACCCGCAAGAACAATTGCCTTTTCTAGTGGTCTGCCGTGAACAGTAAGTTTCTTTGGTGCGTCGACACCCTCCTCAAGAAATGCGTCCGACGCAAGAACTGCCATTGTAAGTACATCTTTCTCATCTGCATCCGCGTTTTTACCAAGCGATGAGAGAAGTGTATGAACTGTCGAAAGCCTCATCTTGGCTTCAGTCAGTGTGCCAGTTTTGTCGGTCAAGATAATTGTTGTTGCACCAAGTGTTTCAGCGGCTAGAAGATTGCGCACAAGTCCTCCCTTTTTAAGAACTGCTTCCATTCCAAGTGCCAGGACAATCGTCACTGCCGCGGGAAGTCCTGCAGGCATTGCAGCGACTGCAATTGCAATTGAAATTAAAAACATCTCCCCAATTCCTTCTCCACGAAATACACCAAGCGCAAAAATAACTAAAATTGCCGCACCGATGCCGTAGACAAGAAATCGTGCGATACGGCGTATATTTTCCTGAAGTGGTGTTAGGTGTTCTTTTGCCTGACTTACAAGCTTTCCAATAATCCCAATTTGAGTTTTGTTTCCTGTACCAATAACGATTCCTCTTCCGTCTCCGGTTGATACAAGCGTTCCCATCCATGTCATATTAAACTGCCCGGTAACTGGTGTACCCGAAGGAACAATGCCCACCTCCTTTGAAACTGCTACCCACTCCCCAGTAAGAGCCGCTTCATTAACAGAAAGATTATGCGTTTCAGTGAGACGAAGGTCGGCCGGAACCGAGTGACCTCCTTGAACAAGAACCACATCACCAGGCACAAGGTCTTCTGCTGGAAGAACAAACTTCCTGCCTCCTCTTATAACTGTCGCGACTGTGTGTTGTGACTGCTTGAGTTTTTCAAATGCGCGTGTAGCACGCTCTTCCTGAAATACTCCGACTGCGATATTTATAAAAACTACAACGAAGATAACAATCGTATCTAGATATTCACCAAGTACAAGCGTTGCAAGACCTGCTAATACAAGAATGAATACGAGTGGGCTCTTAAACTGCTTTATAATAAGGTCAAAAATTGTCGTTCGTTTATCTTCTGTAAGAACATTTTTGCCGTATCGTTTTTTCCCTTTTACAATTTCGGACTCATCAAATCCTTTTTCTAGATCAGTGCCAAAAACTCGAACAATTTCCTCAACATCAAAACTACACCACGACTGTGTTTTTGAAGGCATTACTCTAGTATACCAGACCTCTTTTTGCTACAATGCGGCGTAATGCTACACAAACAAATACAGGAGGAAATAAAAGAAGCAATGAAAGCAAAGGACGAAATAAGACTTCTTACGCTTAGAAGTCTTTTGACAGCATTTACAAATGAACTTGTCTCAACAAAACGAAAACCTGACGAAACACTTGCAGATGAAGAAGCGCTTACAGTAGTCAAACGAGCGGTAAAACAAAGAAAAGAATCAATTGAACAATTTCAAAAAGGTGGACGAGACGATTTAGCTAAGGG
>CAJXDB010000014.1 GCA_913052285.1 uncultured bacterium
CTTTCTCTGTATTGGTCGAAGGGCCAAGTGTGACAATAGTTTTTACAATTTTGTTTTTCGGCATTATTAGACTTAAGTTTACGTTTATAACAAAGGCTTGAACGCAATAGTTATCCTATGCAATATCAATAACAGGCAAACTATATACCAATACGTACATTAAATTCAATACCAAAAAATGCGGCCTTACGCGGCCGCATTTACAGTCATTTCCTCCCATCCGTTCGGGTAGCCTCCAGGGCCACACCTACTTGACGGAAATCTGAGAACACTTTTTTGTAAATCCGCCACAAATGTGGCGAGCTTTTCTCTGTCGCGCTCTGTGATAGATCCGCCGACGAGCTGTCCAAGGACTGAATGTATTCCGGAAAGCATTTCGTGCGCCTTCTCTGGACAAGGTGCAAATTGGCAAAGCACCCAAGCCAGACGATGATATTCGCCATCAAACACTTTGCTCTCGACGTTGGGCGGAGTATAGCGATGATCCTCTATGACATCGTCCATTTCTTCCAAATGAAAACAGACGTCCGCCACAGCAGACTGAACTTCTTCATCTTCCACAGAGAAAGAACTCTCGAGTGTTTGTACCAAAACATAGAGAGCCTCTTGAAGTGGAAGTCTAGGTCGTCTTATTGCCGGTTTCAGCATTGGAGATGCCCTCCGTGTTAGGCATTATTCCTACTCACACTATATGCCTAACCGACAAATGTGAAAAGAGGTATTGTGCACATTGCTTACAAGAAATATCTGTGGTATGATGCCGTCGTTGAGTGATAAGGTACGAATCAATCAAGATATAAGAGCAAAAGAGTTGCGAGTCATTGGCGCCGATGGCGCTAATTTAGGTGTTATAAGCTCTGAAGAGGCCGTTAAACATGCTGAAGAAGCAGGTCTTGATCTCATTGAAATATCACCAAAAGCAAGGCCTCCCGTTGCAAAAATCACTGACTATGGTAAGTTCCAGTACGAGCAGAAGAAAAAACAGCGGGAAATAAAGGCAAAATCACACGTAACGGAGACAAAAACCGTTCAGGTAAAAATTGGAACTGGTGAAAATGATCTAAAACTCAAGTCAGGCAGGGTAACAAAGTGGCTTAGAGAGGGACATAGAGTAAAAGTGGATCTATTTTTATGGGGAAGATACAAATACATGGATGAGAAGTTTCTTAAGGAAAGGTTGGGAAAGTTTTTAGAACGAACAGAAGAAGAATACAAAGTAGCAGAGGAAATAAAACGAAGCCCAAAAGGGTTCTCAACAACAATTGAGCGAATCGGAAAAGTAAAAACATGAAAACAAACAAGTCATACACAAAAAGACTGAAGGTTACCAAAAAAGGTAAAGTTTTGGCACGAAAACCAGGACAAAATCATTTCAATGCCAAGGAAACACGGTCAACCCGCATGAAGCGCAAACGCGTAGCTTTGTTCCCAATGACGCAAAAAAACAAGAGTCGTTTTTTAGGAAAACAACGAACAGCGTGAGTATGTTTTCCTTACCCTGTTAAATGCAGCTTTGCCGCTCCCGCTTTTGGCGGGATTTAACAGGGTGATGATTTTATAAAGCTCATAAACATTCACTAACAAAATCTATCATGCCACGAGTAAAAAGAGGAACAATTAAATTAAAGAGGCGACGAAACATTCTTAAACAGGTTAAAGGATACCGCCTAGGCCGTTCAACAAAAGAGAAACAGGCTAAAGAAGCAATCGCACATTCAGGTGTACATGCATTTTCACATAGGCGCGACAAGAAAGGTGTGTTTCGTAGGCTATGGAATGTACGCATTAATGCTGCAACACGACCCCTCGGATTTTCATACAGTTCTTTTATAGGGAGTCTTAAGAAAAAAAACATTGCACTTGATAGAAAAGTGCTTTCTCAGATTGCTGAAGAAAATCCAGACACATTCAAACGAATTGTCGAAAACTTAGAGAAGTAAAAAGTCCCGCTACTACAGCAGGACTTTTTACAAAATTTGCTTACCATTTGTACCACCAACCCCGTCGTAATTTTTATACACTCGATGAAACTTCGAGCGCTCTTTGTGTATTATCTCGGTTACTCTTTCCACAAGAGCCTTGGGGTCAGTGTCGAACACGATTTTGTTATTTGTTCGATTTCCCTTTTCGATAATAAGCTCTAGAACCTCGTCGGTTTCCCAACTACCCTGAAGAATACCTATCGGCTTGCCGTCTTCATACGCCACGGTAAACTCGTTTATCGTCCCAATACGCCCACATCCAATAAATACAGCGTCAGATGATCTGGTAAGAATAAGATTTCGCCCTGAGTACCCAAACCCTGTATAGACAATCACGTCCATATAATCAACCGGGAGTTTGTATGTCTCCACATGTTCTTGTTCTGTGGATGCTGGAGAAAAACCTATTGATACTCCTCCTTCTTCCTTTGCCCCCATAGCAGACCATAGTGGAAAACCAGTTGTAGCTCCAGAAACTAAAATGCCGTCCTGACGAATAATTTCTCTACCAAGCTCTTTCCCTTTATCAAATGCATCAATACCGCAGTGTCCTGTTTCTGCAGCACCGGAAACACATAGTTTTACTTTTGTATGTAAATGTTTACGTTCTTCTCCTTTTTTCATACAGCCATTATTGTACCACGAGTACGGCGCGCTATACCTCTAGATCAAAAGACTGTCCCTTTTCTGGAGCAACAGCAGAAATGCCAAGATAATCACGCAGTCTCTGTACCAGATGTAGAGATGATTTTGGTTCCCCCATTGCAACAAATACCTGCGTAACAGTGCCAGAGGTGTTATCAATAAATTCAATGAGTCCTGTTGAGTCTCTATGTGCTGAATAACCGCTAATTTTTTCTATATGTGCTTTAACAGGAACTTTTTCATTAAGTATTGTGACTTCTTTGGCTCCGTCCGCAATCTGCCTACCAAGACTTCCTGCCGCCTGATAGCCAACAAGAAGTAGAGTGCTGTCTGGATCGGATAAATATCTTTTTTCGTGAAAAACAATACGTCCTCCATTTGACATGCCTGATCCTGCAATTATAACTTTTGGATTTGGAGTCTCTACAATTGATCTTGACTCGGCACTAGATTTTGTAAATTTAAGTCCGGGAAAATTAAAAATATCATCAATGGAGTGCTCATCTTGAATGTCTTTTTTAAAGTTTTTAATATAATTTTTATAGATATGAGTCACTTCTATAGCAAGTGGGGAGTCAAGAAAAATAGGAATACGAGGAATCCTACCGTCTTCAACAAGTTTGTTCATTTCATAAAGTAGAACCTGAGTACGTTCAATTGAAAAAGCTGGGATCATAAGCGCTCCTTTACGGCTAACAGTGTCTTCTATTATTTTCTCAAGAAGCCGTGTTCGTGTCTCAACGTCCTCGTGATCTCGATTTCCGTACACACTCTCCATAATCACATAGTCTGCATCAGAAATGCGCTCTGTATCTCTTAAAAATGGGGCAGGAGAATTGCCAAGATCACCAGTAAATACAATCTTTTTACCACTTGATATATGGGTCAGCTCCACAATGGCAGAGCCGAGTATGTGTCCGGCATCTTTCAAAAATAGCGTAAATTCCTTATTAATATCAACGTCTTTGTGATAATCTACTTCTTTCCACAAAGCAAATGTTTTCGATACGTCCTCTGATGTATAGATTGGCTCTTTGCCGTCACGCTCTGCTTCTTTTGTAAGTACACCAATACTGTCAGTGAGCATTGCCTCTGCAATTTCTTTAGTACTTGGCGTCGAATAGATAATTCCTGTAAATCCCTCACGTACAAGACGAGGAACGCGTCCTATGTGATCCAAGTGTGCGTGAGTGATAATAAGTACTTGAATACTTTTTGGATCATACGGAAATGGTTCACGGTTTATGTCTTCGCAGATCTTGCACCCTTGTACAAGTCCGCAGTCAACAAGAAGTTTTGTTGAATTTCCTTCAAGTAAAAAGTTGGACCCGGTAACCATACCGGCCCCGCCATGAAATGTAAGTTTAAGTGTTTTCATGTGGTAGATATTTTTTAATTACGTAAATATAAGCGATTCCCGCACCAATAAATCCTCCAATAAGATCAAGACCAGCTAAATAGAAGTAGCTATCTCCAATTTGAACTCCGATAAGTATTTCAAACACTTCCCAGGAAACCGAGACGATAAGAATTGCTACAAAAGCGGTAATAAATACTGACTTTTTATTTAGAGTACCCTGTTTATATGGAGAAAAGTAAAAAAACCAAAGCGAAGTGAGCCCAACCCACACTCCGCCGAGCATATGAATTGGTAAATCAATCCATGGCAACGTCCAATAGAGATAAAAAATGTTTGCAACATGATGAGCAAGCGCTACAAGAGTAAGTGCAAAAAAGGATTGTATGAATAGTGGATGTGAAAACATAGGTGTAGTATATCAAAAACAAAAAAATCCACTGCAGTGGATCCTTTTGAAGGGCTACTTACGTATTTGCCCTGGCTTTAGCCAGGTGGGTGCTCGCAACGTGTATGCCTCTCTTGGCATACAGTGATGTAAAGCTCCCTTGAATATACATTAAGTGGACAACACGTTAAATAACCCTACCTACAGTATACATTACTCGAGGATGCCGTCCAAATTGACGTCGTAGAGAATTTGTTCTTGTACTAAACGATAATTTACAAGTTCTTCAGGCGTGAACCAATGGTTAATTTCATTTTCTGCTTCTTCAACAGAACCGGAAGCATGCAAAAGATTTCGTACTGCGCGTCCGTCGGTGTCCGACATTTGATATGAATCAAGCACCAAGTCTCCTCGAATTGTACCAACGTCAGATGTTAGAGGTTCTGTACCTCCGGTAATCTTTCTAACAACTCCAACAGCGTGAGCTCCCTGCCATACCATAAGCACCACGGGACCACTAGAAAGGTACTTCTTTAAATTTTCTAAGATAATACCAGTTATCTCAATTGGATCCTCTGACGGTGGAGTAAGTCCTTTGTCTTTGTACCCTTTAATTGTCTTTTCCCCTGTGACACGTCTCCACTCTGGATCAAGTGTGTAGTGCTCCTCTATCTGCTCAACAGTAGGAACCATTATTTTAAGTCCCACAAGCTTCAAACCTACTCTCTCGTAACGAGCAGTAATCTCGCCAATGAGCGAGCGCTGAACGCCGTCAGGTTTAATGATTACAAGTGTTTTTTCGTCTTTGTGATGCGCCATATTTAAAACAACTCGCCCATTATACTACAAACTAAAAACACCTCAAATGGCACCACTTGAGGTGTTTTTATAGAATTTCTTTTTACTACTTTGTTAAAACTTCCGGCTCACCCTCGGTTATAAGAATTGTGTGTTCAAAGTGTGCACTACGACCGCCGTCTCTCATTCGTATCGAATGCCCATCACCCTCATCAACAACAATCTCGCCACTCCCGCGCGCAAACATCGGTTCAAGTGCCAACACCATTCCGGGCTCTAGCTTTTCTCCCTCACCCTTTTTCCCAGTATTAAGTATTCGAGGATCCTCATGCACAGCGTGCCCTACACCGTGCCCAGAGATCTCTTTTGGAATACCATACTTTCCCCGAGCGGCAACATCCTGAATGGCATACCCAATGTCACCAAGCGTATTTCCACCTCGAGCGGCACGTATGCCGACCGATAACGCTTCACGTGTCGTGTCAATAAGTTTTTGATCTTCTTTATCGATTTCCCCTACACCAACAGTCACCGCTGAATCAACAAAACGTCCGTGGTGCGCAAGGCCGAGGTCAAGTCCTACAATGTCTCCCTCTTCAAGCACTCGATCTCCCGGGATTGCATGCACAATCTCGTCATTAACCGATACGCACAAACTTGCCGGATACGGAGTATCAGACTTACTTGGTTTGTAATGTAAGAATGAAGGAACATCTCCTCCTTCCCGTATGAGCCGTTCTGCAAGTATGTCCAATTCTTTGGTACGCATACCGGGGCGCACAGAAGCGGCCGTCTTTTTTAAGACAATCGCGAGCTTGCGACCTCCTTCTCTTAAAAACTCAATATCTTCTGCTGTTTTTATACGCGCCATTATGGAAGTTCTTCAAACGCTTTCATAACGTCACGATGCACATCTGCTCGAGACTGCTCACCGTTAATATCAATGACGTTTCCCTGACTTCTAAAATGTTCTACAGCCGGAAATGTATGCTTCTTGTATTCAGAAATTCTTGTTTCAATGCGTGCATTACTGTCATCTTCTCGTCCTTCCTCTTGAGCTCTAATCTTCAGTCGCTTAAAAATCTCATCCTCATCTACTACAAGATAGAAAACCTTGTATGGACGTTCAAGCCATTCAGCAACACCATGAAAAAGCTTTGCCTCATCTTCCCGTCTTCCAACACCCTCAAAGATAATTCCCTCCTCATGAGGAAGATGTAGTATCACTTCCTCAAAAAGAAACGAGGCGAACCAGTGGGGAGTTAAGTACCCATTGTCTATAATATTTTTGATTTTTTTTCCAACAAAGGTATTTTCTTTTGCTATCTCTCTATATCTATCACCAGAAGAAAAAACTTTATATCCAGTTTTTTCTGAAAGCATACGTGCTTGGGTCCCTTTTCCAGACCCAGGCACTCCCATCATAGCGAATGTGCGAGTGTTTCCTTTGATCATAGTGAGAGACACGAACACCGAGCACTCAACGCCTTGAGTGCTCGGTTAAGATACATATAATCGCTGATGCTCTTCATGTATCTTAATATTCTCTGATTGATACCTGCGCGTCAATACGTCGTACAAGATCAAGTACAACTGAAACAGCAATAAGAAGTGCCGTTCCACCAATTGCAAGAGCTGTAATGCCAGTTATTGCCTGCATACCAAGCGGCAGAACAGCAATAACACCAAGGAAGAGCGCTCCAACTAGAGTTATGCGTGTTAAAATCTTGCCAATGTACTCTGCAGTCGTATGCCCCGGACGTACTCCAGGAACAAATGCACCACTTTTTTGAAGATTTTTTGAAATTGCATTCGGATCAAATGTAACCGCAGTATAAAAGTAGGTAAATAGAAATACGAGCATGAAGTATATTGCTGCATAGACTACTCCATTTGAAATAATATCAAGAAGAAAAGAAGATACTGATGCGACAATCGTATTCGTTGAATTTATAAAGAAGTTTAAGACCATTTGCGGAAACAAGAGAAGTGAAAGTGCAAAAATAATCGGAATAACTCCTGCCTGATTAACCCGAAGTGGTAAATATGTAGAGATACCCCCATAAACTTTCATACCACGCACTCGCTTGGCGTATGTGATCGGAATAGGACGCTCAGCTTCAGTCACAAACACAACGCCTGCAATAATTACAAGAGCAACAAGGAAAAATCCTGCATATAGAGGAATCTGCGATATATCGAATGTAAACAGAAGCTGACTTACAGTTGACGGAAGAGTAGCAACAATACCGGCAAAAATAATAAGTGATACACCGTTTCCAATACCAAATTCAGTTATAAGCTCTCCAATCCACATTAAGAGTATGGATCCTGCGGCAACTATAAGAACGTTGGTTAGAAATGAAAATCCTACGAGATCAGGAAGTATTCCTTGCTGCTCAAGAAGGGTAAGGAATCCAAACGCTTGCGCAAATGCGAGTGGGACCGTAAGCATTCGTGAGTATTGGTTAAATTTCTTTCTTCCAACCTCTCCTTCTTCTGTATACAGTGCCTTGAGCTTGGGTGACATAATAGTCAGAAGCTGCATAATAATCGCGGCAGTAATGTATGGACCAACTCCAAGCATCACAATGGACAAATTTGCAAGTCCACCACCCGAGAAAATATTCAAAAGACCAAGAAACTGGTTATTAGCAAAGAATTGTTCAAGCGCTAAGGCGTCAATACCTGGAATTGGAATGTTTGCAAGCATGCGAAATAATACAAGCGCGGCAAAAATAAACAGAATTCGGTTTCGCAGTCCCTTATCTGCGACAACTAGTTTTAATTTATTAAAAAATGTAGCAAGCATAATTATTCAGAAATATTTCCACCAGCTTTTTCAATGTGTTTACGTGCAGTTTCAGACACAACCACTCCTGACAAAACAAGCTTCTTCTTAAGCGACCCATGCCCAAGAATTTTAACATGAGGTATGCGTCCTTTCTTTATCCGTCTCACCAAACCTTTTGACACAAGAGTTTTAGGAGTAACGTCCTCTCCAGCCTTAAATGTACCTTCAAGCATACCTACATTTACTACAACGGGTTTTTCCTGCCGGCTTTTAAACCTATATCCACGCAATTTTGGAAGCTTCTTAATAATGTCACGACTTTCAGGTCTAATATGACCGCTTGAATGCGCTTTCTGTCCTTTCATTCCCCTTCCAGACGTCTTGCCACGTGTGCCACCACGCCCAACTCGTTTTTTGGTTTTTCGTCGACCTTTTTGCTGTACATTGTGAAGCTGCATAAAAGTATATTACTCGGAGAACTGCTTAAGTGCCTCTATCGCCGCGCGTGCATTGTTAATACGATTCTTGCTTCGTGAAAAGATTTTTGCTGTCACGTCTTTAACACCTGCAAGCTCAAGTACTGTACGAACAGAACTCCCAGCAACAAGTCCCTTTCCGGGAGCGGGAATTATAGATACTCGCGAAGCTGCATATTTTGCAGAAACTTCATACGGCAATCTGGCATCGTCAGAAAGCTTTACAATAAGCATATTCTTTTTTGCATCCCTCGTTGCTTTTTCAATAGCAAGAGCTGTATCAGAAGCTTTTCCAACTCCTACACCTACAGAACCCTTGCGGTTACCAATCACAACAGCAACGCTGAATGAAAAACGTCTACCTCCAGCTACAACACGGGTAACACGTCGAATTCCGATTACCTTTTGGTCAAATTCCGAACGTACGCGCTCTCCGCGCCGAGACACACGCCTTCGGTGTCTGCGTTGTTGTGGCCTTCTATCTGTCTGTGTTCCAGCCTTGGAAACAACTTTTTCTTTTTGTTTTACTTCTTCTGCCATATTTAAAATATAAGACCTCCTTCTCGTGCTCCGTCTGCAAGAGCTTTAATATTGCCTGCATAAAGAAAACCTCCGCGATCGAACACTACTTTTGTAACTTTTTTTGCCTGTGCTTTTTTGGCAACACTTTTTCCTAAAGCGGTAGAACGTTCACGCATTGTTTTTTCTTTCATGTTTCTAGTTGTCGCTTCTGCGAGAGTCACTCCGGCGTCATCATCTATAAGTTGTGCATACAGAGCCTTGTTTGATTTAAATACTGAAAGCCTTGGGCGTGCAGGCGTACCAAGAACGCGCGCTCGTATGCGCTTGTGTCGCCTCTTTCTATTTTGTACCGCTACATTTTTCATATTAAGCAACGACCTTCTTACCCTGCTTGCGACGTACAACCTCGTTATCATATCTAATTCCTTTCCCCTTGTATGGTTCCGGTTTTTTAACCGCACGGACTCGTGCGGCAAATGCACCAACCTCTTCCTTATCTGGCCCAGATATGCTTATAACATTTTTTTCTACCGAAACAGTAAGTCCTTCTGGAATTTTAAGCGTAACAGGATGTGAGAAGCCGACATTTAGCGTTAAATCGCTTCCAGACATAGCCACTTTGTAACCAATACCTTCAACAACTAGCTTTTTTTCAAATGCTTGGTTAACGCCACGGATCATATTTGAGATATGTGACGCATATGTTCCCCATAATGCTTGTACGTCATCTCTTTTTGGCTCAACAAAAACTTCTCCATCAGACACGCGTACTGAAATTACATCTTTTACGGAACGCTTGAGTTCTCCTAGTGGTCCTTTGACAACAACCGATCCATCCACGAGCTCAATCGTGGTTTTTTCAGGAATTGAAATAGGTTGTTTACCAATTCTACTCATTTACCAAATCTTGAATAATGCTTCTCCTCCAACACGAGCTTTACGTGCCTCATCCCCTGTAAGGATTCCCTTTGGGGTCGATAATATAAGAGATCCCGTTCCTCTACGTACGGATTTTATATCTGAAACACCATGATACATCCTGCGTCCGGGACGAGAAGACCTTTTTACATCTGTAATCCTCGCCTTACCGTTTTTTCTATAAAGAAGTTCTACGTCTAGATATTTTCGAACTTTTTTCCCACGTTTTGAAACTGACTTAACATAACCACTTGAAACAAGTTTCTCTCCAACGGCATGCTTGAGTTTTGAATATGGAAGGGTTACACGATCCTTACCAGTCATACTCGCATTCTTAAGCTGCACAATAAAATCTCCTACTGGGTCGCTTACCATGATGATTTCTTTATTCCTGGAATTTGTCCCTCATTTGCAAGCTCACGAAAGCAAATTCTGCAAAGGTCGAAATCCCGCATATAACCGTGTTTGCGGCCGCAACGAAAGCAGCGTCGAACAACTCTCGACGCAAATTTAGGCTTTCTTTGTGAACGCGCTATAACAGACTTTTTTGCCATAACAAAAAAACAAAAGCTCCGAAAAGCTTGGCGCTTATGGTAACAAGGCCGTACTGCCTTGTCAAATTAGGATTCTTTCTTGAACGGAAGTCCAAGATGAGCAAGGAATGTTTTCGCCTCTTCCTTTGTTTTTGCAGTTGTTACTATTGTGATTGAAAGTCCGAAAATATCCTTGAGTTCCTCATCAGGAGTCTCGGGAAAGATGGTGTGTTCAGAGAGTCCGATGGTCAAATTTCCCATTTCGTCAATTGATTCGGGATTAATTCCTTTAAAATCACGACTACGAGGAAGCGAGATGTGTATGAATCTGTCCAAAAAGTCGTACATACGAGTGCCACGAAGCGTTACCTGGTACCCTATTGTGTCTCCCTCACGTAGCTTAAA
>CAJXDB010000015.1 GCA_913052285.1 uncultured bacterium
AAACGCCCCGACTTACATCGGCGGCGTTTTCTATTTCCCCCTCTTTTGAAATGCACTTGAGTGGTAAATCCTTCAACAGAACTGTTATTGACGGTTGACAAGTTTTCAGTAGTGTAGTATAGTTAATGTAGAAAACTGGAAATGGTTCCGGTCTTAAAAAGGGAGGTCCAGATGGACTTTTTTAAAAATGTTGTTGCGACTCTGACGCTTGTCGCTGTTGTCGCGTTTGGGGTTATTTCTCAGTCCGCTAAAGCGGAGGAGCGTTGTCTCAGCGAACAAAACCCGTTATGCGGTGGCATTCCCACCGTATTCCCGTTCGAATTCGCGTGGGAGGGAGCGAGGGCGGTTGCCTTCTTACCTGCCACCTTGACGAATGTGTCCTGGCAGGTGGATGAGGATATCGTCACCTTCAGCGATGGCGCCTGGCAGTACCAAGTCAGGATAGATGGATGGATGATCCTCGACCCAACCATGAAGACAGGTGGATTGCTCGGGCATTTCCACTTCATGGAGTTTGGGGATGAAACCATCCGCGTCATCGAATGGGATGAGCGTGGGAGGACGAAGCTTATGCCCCACGGCTACAAGAAGGCCTGGCGCTTCATGATCGAAGAATACATCATCCGGCAGGACCCCTTCGAGGACAATCATCCGATAAGCGATGATGTCCGCCTCTTCATCGACACCTAAGCGTCGATGAAACCTAAACCGCAGCCCAAGGAGGACCGCTGCGTAAACGCCCGACATTCGTGTCGGTCGTTTTTTATTTTACCTTCTTTTGAAAAGCAACAAGAAGTGGAGTAGCTAAGAATATTGAAGAATATGTTCCGGCAACGACTCCAACAAGAAGGACAAGTGCAAAGTCTTGTGTCGCGACTGGACCAATAAAGAATAGCGTGAGAAGTACGAATACAGTTGTAAGAGAAGTATTTATTGAACGAGTATATGTTTGTTTCAAACTCTTCCCTACTGTCATTTCAAATTCCTCCTTTCTATTACTTTCTTGATTTAGGCGCAAATTCTCCCTAACCCTATCAAATACAACAATGGTGTCATTCACTGAATATCCAAGAATCGCAAGAAGTGCCATTACAAAGAGTGCATTGACTTCTGCCCCGACTAAGTACCCAAGAACTGCGAATACTCCCACCGGAACAATGACGTCATGAATCAGCGCGATAATTGCAATAAAACCATATTTCCATGAAGAAACCGGACGAGATACCTTTCTAAAGACAAAGGCTATAAAGAGAATAATAGCTACCACAACCACCGATATCGCCACAAACGCCTTGTTCCGGAGTTCTGCTCCAATAACAGGCCCTATAGAGTTAAATCGCTTTGCTTGAACGCTTTCATTCTCGGCCGCAAATATCTCCATTACTGCCTGCCGTTCTTCTTCTGAGAGATCACGAGTTCGTAAAATATATCCATCCTCTCCTGTCGGACGAAGAGAGTAGCCCCCAATTGCCAAATTGTTAAACCTGCCTTCAAGTACCTCCTTTGAAGGTCGCTCAGTTGTATACTCAACCTCTGTTATAGCTCCTCCCGTGAAATCAATTCCAAATGGAAGACCAAATATAGCAACTGACCCAATAGAAGCTAAGACAAATATAGCCGACAGAATGAAGAATATTTTTCTGTACTTAACAACAAACATATTATTTAATTCCGGAACCGAATATGAACTTGGTTACTCCACGGTGCGTTGGATTGCCAAATATCTTAAGGAAGGTTCGAGTGATTATAATCGCAGTAAGCATTGAAACTAGGACCCCAACACCAAATGTGAGGGCAAATCCTTCAATTAAGAATGAACCGAACCAAAATAGGATAATTGCGGTAATAATACTTGAAAGGTTCCCATCCCGAATGGAAAACCACGCCCTGGCAAATCCTTGCTTCACACTATTCTCTAGATCGCTTCCTCCTCTTAGCTCCTCCTTAAGTCTTTCGAAAATAATTACGTTAGCATCTACCGCTATACCTATTGAAAGAATAAATCCGGCAACTCCGGCAGAGGTCAAGGTAACGGGAATCAGTTTGAAGAGCGCGAGCATGGCGGCAAGGTATATTCCAAGAGAGAGCACAGAAAGGATTCCGGGAAGTCGATACCAGAGAATCATAAAAGCCATCACCAACAAGAGTCCAATGAACCCTGCTTGAACACCACGAGACACCGCTTCATCCCCGAGCGTTGCTCCTATCGTTTGCGTAGAAATAAGTTCAATCGGAACTGGAAGCGCTCCAAAATTTAAGTTTTTAACTAAATCCCTTGCCTCATTAGGCTCGAAGTTGCCCGATATAGTTGCCTGTCCACTTGGAATCTCCTCTCGTATAACTGGCGTTGAAATCGCCCCTCCATCAAGAAAAATTGCGAGTACTCGCCCAACGTTTTCTTTTGTAATCTTCGCAAATAAGTCTCCTCCTTCACTTGTAAACTCTAAGAGGACGATTGGTTCATTTGAAAGCCCACCAGCTTGAGAACTACCAAATGTAAGTTGTGCGCGTTCAAGGAAACGTCCGGTAAGCCCAGTCGGCTCAAAAATTTCATCAACGATCACCTCTCCAGATGCATCCGGCGTTAAACTCTGTTCTTCTTTAAGAAGTTTGAATTCCAAAAGGGGAGTTTCCCCAATAAGTCGGACCGCCTCATCAATATCTGTAACGCCCGGAAGCTCAACTACGAGCCGCTCTTCAGACACTCCTGAAAAAACACCACTTTGCTCAATTTGTACAATTGGTTCAGAAACACCGAAAAGATTTACGCGACGTTCAATAACATCACGAAGTGCATTCATTGACGGAATAACATCTTCAGATGGAATTTCACTTATGTCAGCCCGATATACAAGATGTGTACCTCCCTGAAGATCAAGACCAAGCTTAAATGGAAACGAAGCATTTTTTTCACTTGCAAAAACAAAATAGCCGATACCTAGACCCGCTACTAATATTGCTATTACTGCAAGGCGTATTTGCCACATATAGCCATAAGTATATGGAATATGAGGACTTTGTAAAATGCTGTCCTATATTAACTCCCCTGAGTCAAATCGAGTAGATTTTTGAAGATTATTGAAACAGCGATCGGACCAATGCCTCCAGGAACTGGGGTAAAGAGTCCGGCCTTCTCGGAGCATTCCGGATCCGCATCCCCTGAGAGCTTTCCACCCGCTTCGCTAGTGCCGGCATCTAGAATTGCCACACCTTCTTTAATCATATCGGGCTTTATAAGTCCGGGAACTCCAGCACCCAGGACCAGAATATCAGCTTCTAATGTCGCTTGTGATATATCATCTGTATCCTTATCAACAACTCTTACTATTCCACCACTGTTTTCAAAATACACGGAAGCAGGTTTGCCAACCAAGTTACCGCTTCCAACCACTGTAACTTTCTTGCCTTTTATATCAATATTGTATTTATTAATAATCTCATCTATGGCTCCAACTACGGGAGGCAGAACCTTAGACTCACCTTTTTTGAAAAGTTCGTACGCTTTATCCGACAGTACATCTACGTCATGCGTAATAGGTATTGCATCCCGAACCTTCTCCGAATCGATTTGAGCAGGTAGAGGAAGCTGTACAATGATTCCGTCGCTCTCCTGTGAAGTCTCTTCTACCTTCCTTACTAAAGTATCAGTATCTATATCTGGCGATACCTCATTCTCAATAACCTCCACACCAACATCTGAACCTACACGCTTTTTAATTTCAAGAAACTTTCTAGTAGGAAGGTCTGGATTTACAGTAAATACAACAAGTCTGGGCTTCGTTCCAAGCTTTGAAACACCTTCTTTTACACTAGAAACTATATCACTGGCAATTTCCTTTCCGTTAATAATCATGAAAGTTTAAAAATGTGTTTAAGTTCCGAGATTCCTTCTTCAAGGCTCACTAAAGGCTCCCATCCAAGAAGCTTCCTTGCTAAACGATTGTCGGCACGAGTATGTCGCGGCTCAAGCCGCGGCTCAATATATTCAACTGGGCCCCCTATAAGTTCTGCTACTTTGTTGATTGAAACATCAGATCCTGCTCCAATATTTATTACCTCTCCATTTCCAACATTGGTACTTTCAGAGGCCAAAATATTCGCACGAACAACATCACGCACATGTATAAAGTCTCTGGTTTGTTCCCCGTCTCCGGTAATAGTAAACGGTTTCCCCGCTTTTTTTTGTTTTAAAAACTTTCCTATAACAAGCGCGTAGTCTCCATCTGGATCCAGTCGCGGTCCATATACATTAAAATAGCGCAAGGACACAGTCGGAAGACCAGTCACTTCACTCCAGACTTTGCAGTATTGTTCCCCAACATACTTTTGAAGTCCATACGGACTCTTTGGATTTACCGGCATATCCTCACGAAGCGGAAACGTCTTTTGATCCCCATATGCTGAACTTGATGCAGAGTATACTACTCTCTCCACACCTCCTTCCTGAGACGCTCGGAGTACATTTACTGTACCGCCAATATTTACCTCGTTGGTCTCAATCGGGTGTTTAATTGAGTAGATTACTCGCGGCAATGCCGCCATATGGAAAACATACTTCGCTCCATCAATAATCGGATTAATTGAGTCACTATTTCGAATATCAACCTTGTGAAGAGTTGCAGCTTTATGTACTCGCTCTTTCTTTCCACCAACTAGATTATCGATAACGTGAACGTCAAAACCACGTTCTACCAGAGCATCAACAATGTGCGACCCTATAAAACCAGCACCACCAGTAACTACTACTTTTTCTTTTTTAGCCATATTATGCGCCGCTTCGTGAAAGTAATGTCTTAATTGTCTTCAGAAAAATCTGTGCATCAAGCACTAAAGACCGGTTCTTGATGTAGTAAAGATCATATGACAATTTTTCTCGTGTCGCTTCAACGTCTGTTCCGTGATGCGGATGTCTGTCGTGATATATCTGTGCCCACCCAGAAAGCCCAGGTTGTATTACATGCCGAACATTATAATACGGAATCTCTTCTTCGTAGCGTGTTACAAGAGCTGGCAACTCAGGACGTGGACCAATGAATGAGATGTCCCCTTTCAAAATATTCCAGAGTTGTGGAAGTTCATCAATGCGAGTCTTTCTCAGTATATTTCCAACTCGTGTCACTGTATTTTTACTTGCAAGAACTTCGCTTCCCTTATCGTCTCCGGTCATAGTACGAAACTTTACAATGTGTATCATGCGATTATTCTTGCCAACACGCTCTTGCACAATAAATAATGCGCCCGGACCACCTAGACGTATCGCCGCCCATACACATGGATACGCAATAAGTGATGGAATTCCAAGCATAATAGCAGAGACTATATCTATAACTCTCTTAATCACATCGTGAAAAACTTTTGGAGTCAGAGAAATATTCTCAAGTACCCAGCTGTATCGCAAGAGTGACAAAGGAACCCGACTAAACACACTTTCATACACTTTGTGAAAATCAAGAAAACGGAGTCTCACATGGAGAAACGCTAGATTATAAAACAGCGGCAGAAATGGCCCCAATTTCTCACTGCGAGTATCAGCAATGACGGTAATCATGGTGTTAGTATCAATGTGCTTCGCAAGCTCTTCTTGCAGTAAATCAACATTATCGACAGCGTTGAGATCAATCGCTTGTGCTACACGCAAGTTGTAACGAGGATTCACATGTATTTCACGTGTAAGTTCATTGAGTTCCTCTCCACTACCAAGAACAAGCGTTTTTTCTTTACGCCTAATACCTAGAAGTGGAAATAGATACAATCTCCATACCACGATAAGCAACGATGAGATGATAAGGTATATAAATAGAGTGAGTTTTGGCGTAATACCAAAGTATGGGATTAAAAAGAAAAACAGTGCGGCAATAACAATATTGGCAACCTGCGCATTAAGAATAATGCTTGGGAGCCGTTGTTTAAAAAGGGCTGTGTGTTTATCATATAGTCCCGTAATAAAGAAAACGGCTATCCAAGCCAAGGCAAGCAACACAAAGGGCTCAAGATGGTTATAAAAGGCATTGGCGGTAGGAGCGGTAAATGTACGTACTGTAAGTGTTAGCCACAGCGCGATCAGAAAAAATAAAACATCCCCGATGAGGAGAAGTATTGCCTCTCTTTTACCTCCAATTAACATTGTATGATTTGTATCGCCATAGACGAATTAGGCATATAATATAACAAAACTGGGTCTCGGCAAGTTGTACATACCATGAAAAAACAACGAAAAAAGGTGCTTTTTTTGGTCACGAAATCCAATTGGGGAGGCGCCCAACGGTACGTTTTTGACCTTGCTACTTCCATCCCTCAGGATAAATTTGAGGTTATTGTAGCGTGCGGAGACTCAAGAAAAAAAGAGGGGAGATTGCCGGGACTACTTGTACAAAAACTACAAAAAACAGGTATTAAAGTAATACGAGTTTCCTCATTCACACGCGATATTTCAATAAAAAAAGAATTTCTTGCATTCAAGGAACTTAGAACAATACTTAAAGACAAAGAGTCTCGTCCTGATATTATTCACTTAAATAGTTCTAAAGCTGGTGGAATTGGAGCATTTGCCGCTCGTTTATCTGGCATTAAAAAAATCATCTTCACTTGCCATGGCCTTCCTTGGGATGAAGATCGAAATATCTTGTCTCGCTTTCTCATATTCCTAGCCTCTTATATGACATTTATTCTTTGTCATAAGATTATCCTTATCTCAAAGAACAATTTAAAGCGAGTGGAACGTCTTCCTTTCTGTACAAAAAAAGTAGTTCTTATACATAACGGAATTGCTTCAATTAATTTCAAAGCTCGAGAGAATGCACGCTATGAGATTATGGGAAAACCTATCAAGGATGTTCCTTGGATAGGAACTATTGCGGAATTTACAAAAAACAAAGGGCTTTCTTACCTTGTAGAAGCGGCTTCGTCGCTAAAAAAACGTGGGGTTGCTTTTCGAATGTCCCTTATAGGAGACGGAGAGGATCTACTTAAAATAAAAGAGCTAGCTAAAATAAGTGGTCTTTATAGTAACCAAAACTCGTCCGTATATATTGATCTTCCTGGTTTTGTACCCGACTACGCTAGAAACTTAAAGGCATCTGAAATCTTTGTTCTCCCCTCTGTCAAAGAAGGTTTGCCATATGTACTCCTAGAGGCCGGTCGTGCTGGACTTCCAGTAATTGCAAGTCGTGTCGGAGGAATACCGGAAATTATAGAACACAACGTGTCCGGAATACTTGTACCGCCACGGGATCCAAAAGCTCTAGAACAAGCACTATGTGACCTTATAAAAAACAATGAAAAGAGAGACGAGTTAGGTAAAAATTTGAAAGAAAAGGTTGAAAGAGAATTCACACTTTCCCAAATGGTGGCTAAAACAAAGGCTATTTACGGGTCCTAGGTTGGAAACTCTTCATGCTCTCCGTCATCTCGATGCATTACACGTGAATACCGACTCATACCCATAAGTATTCCAAGCCCTATAAATTCTGCAACAAGATGTGACCCTCCATAACTCATAAATGGGAGCGTAGATCCTGTAACCGGTAAAAGTCCTATATTCATTCCAACATGAATTGTAAACTGACTCATGACAAGAATTGCAAGTCCAGCACCAAAAAGTACTTCAAAATTTGTCGCACCTCGCATCGCATGCCTTATAATGCGCCACAGCACAATACCAAACAATACAAAAAGTATAAGAACTCCTATAAATCCCCACTCTTCAGCAAATGCTGCAAAAATAAAATCAGTTTCATACTCAGGCAAAAACTGAAGTTTTGACTGTGTTCCGTATCCGACACCTCTTCCTAAAATCTCGCCAGAACCAACAGCAACTGTCGACTGGTATGCATTATATCCAGTCCCCTGAAGGTCAGCGAGCGGATGTATAAATGTAAGTATTCTCTGACGCTGATAGTCTTCAAATGCAAACGACCATAGTCCGGCAAATACAAGCGCCCCAAGTAAAAATACGAGTGCTAAGTGTTTTTTAGAAATACCTGATATAAGAACCATTCCGAGCCAAATGAGAAAAATTATAATTGCTGACCCAAAGTCTGGCTGCAGAAATACAAGAAAAAATAGTACGAAAGCATAAAAGCCTGATACAAGAATGTGGCGTATATGAGCAATTTCTACATGACGACGTGAAAAATACTTTGCGAGTACAAGAATTACAACAAGCTTAACGAGGTCAGACGGCTGTACACCGAAAAAACCAAGATCAAATCGTGTCTGTGCTCCTTTAACAACATCTCCAAGTAAGAGCAGAATTATAAGAGAAAGTACGGATAATACGAAAAGTGAAACTACAACAGGAGTACGCCGTAAAAATCTGAAATCAATCGCACTAAATACAAAAAACACAGCTACAGCAATAGAGGTCCATATAAGCTGTTTTTCAAAAAAAGGGTTATTACCTACCAAAGAATTCATAGTAATAAGCCCTGCCGCCGTTAAAAGGAGTGCTGATACAAAAAGTATCCAGTCAATTCTGGCAAGAAAAGAGATAGCTTTTGTAGGAGTAAACGACTTTGCACGCGTAAGCATTTTAGCGTACTAGTTTCCAAACGGTACTCGCGGAGTAATCTCTATACGAGAAACCTCTCTAATAAACGGATTTGGCCACGTAAATACAACGTCTTGTGTATCATGCTTGTCTATACGACTTGCTGTAGTTTTGGAAGCTGCAATCACGTTATCCTCTCTGTCAAAGATGATAGCTGCTACCTCAATGTCAAACATATCTCTACTTGTTGTATTTTCAAGCGTTGAAGTCAAGCGTGGAGATGCATCTTCACCAGTGAGTACTTCATTTTGCACTTTCGGAAGAGTAGCACGAGGTGTAACTATCCATGACAGTTCACCTACAAATTCAAAAAACGATCGTGATGGTACGCGGTTACCAGTTTCTATACCTCCTTCAAATATAACAAATGTGCTGTTTGGCGATATAAATGTTCTTCCATTTCTTTTTGCAACAAGAAGTCCTTCGTCATCAACCAAAGTAAACGTATATTGAGCACTACTCACACCGGCATCAAAGTTAGAGTTCTCAACTCGTGCTACTGCGTTGTATACACCCGGTACCACTTCGAGTGCTCTCACCCACAGTACAACCGGTTCACTCACCTGAACTGCACAAACTGCCTGACACGAACCGCCACAGTCTACACCTTCTTCGTCTTGGTTTTGAATACCATCAGAACACGATGGTTCTCGATCAAGTAGAAAAAATATTGGAACACCAATAATAAACAGAAGTACTAATACTACTGCACCAAAATAAGTTGTCCTTCGATTTCCTGCCCACGACATGTTTTTAGTATAGCAGAGTGTATTTTATAAAAAAAAGGACCCTACATAGGTCCATAAAGTCAGGGCATACTGTAATAGCGTATGTCTTCAGTACCGCCGAATGGCAAATACCCAGACACATACAGTATAACACAAAACATCCTCCACATAGTGGAGGATGTTTTGTTTCAACCCTCTGTTCTGGCGACTAGCTACTTTCCCCAAAAGAGTATCATCGCCTCAAGAGAGCTTAACTGCTGTGTTCGGAATGAGAACAGGTGTTGCCTCTCCGATAAATCACCAGAACAGAGGGTTGAAAAACATTAATATAATTATGTGATGTTCAAATTTCCTAATGAGAATCGACGAATTAGTACTCCTCGGCTAAACACATTGCTGTGCGTACACCTGGAGCCTATCAACCTAGTCATCTCCTAGGGGTCTCAAACGATTCCTAATCTTGGGGTCGGCTTCCCGCTTAGATGCTTTCAGCGGTTATCCAGTCCCGACATAGCTACCCGGCGGTGCCGCTGGCGCGACAGCCGGTAGACCAGAGGTCAGTCCACTTCGGTCCTCTCGTACTAGAAGCAGATCCCCTCAAGAATCAACGCCCGTGGCAGATAGGAGACCAACCTGTCTCACGCATGTTTTTCACACATTACTGTGCGCATTGGACTGTAGCTTAATTTACAAATGTAAATTGCTGACGTTCAGTCTCTACGGACATATTTTGAACTTTATAGAGGCGGCGAGGTGAGGACATGACCCGAAGGTCACAAACATGGAATTGAACCGATAGAGTTCGGTAGGACCGTTATAGTTACGGCCAGGGTTACGAGAATATTACATTATTACATCCCGTCCGCCTAAGTAGTGTCAATTCCATCCTCACCGCGCCTATAAAGCTCAAAATATTTTCCTCGGTATTGCCCGTACAAAGCTAGGGACTTGCCCTGAGTTTGTCGGAGGGTTTCACCGATATAAGTCAGCTTTTTCTCTCCGCTCCCTGCATCGCAGGGAGCGGAGGACCGCCGTGAATGTTGGTTTTCTATACAAAAACGAAAAGACCTTGAATATCATTTGGTTCAGATTGATTCAGACGCCGATTCAATATTGCTGAAAAAATCAGCAACTGAACGGTCTGAACCCAGCTCGCGTACCACTTTAATTGGCGAACAGCCAAACCCTTGGAAGCTTCTCCACCTCCAGGATGTGATGAGCCGACATCGAGGTGCCGAACACCGCCGTCGCTATGGACGCTTGGGCGGTACCAGCCTGTTATCCCCGGGGTAACTTTTATCCGATAATCTCCGGCGCCATCTAACGGCCACCGTCGGTTCACTATGCTCTGCTTTCGCACCTGCTTGGCATGTACGCCTCGCAGTCAAGCCAGCTTGTGCCATTACACTATCGGCACGGTTTCCATTCGCGCCTAGCTGACCTTAATAGACTCCTCCGTTACTCTTTAGGAGGATAGCGCCCCACCAAAACTACCCGCC
>CAJXDB010000016.1 GCA_913052285.1 uncultured bacterium
AGCCGCTTTGTTACCTGCTTTGGTTTGAATGTTAGTGTTGTCATACAGCTTGGCGAAACTCTAAATATGTACTGTAGTTTTTATCATGGCTGTCAAGCCACGTCAACCCCTATACCACAAAGTTGATAAGTCGATCTTTAACGTAGATTGTTTTTTTAACTTCACCTCCTTCAATCCACTTCTGAACACCGGGAAGTGCGAGAGCTTTTTCCGTAACCTCATCCTCGCTTACTTCTACAGAAACTTCAATTGACGCGCGCATTTTCCCGTTAACCTGAACAGCAACAGTTGTAGTCTTTTGTGTAATATTATTTGGGTCAAAAAGCGGCCAATCCTCACTGTGTATTGAGTTTGTTTCACCAATAGCAGACCAAATTTCCTCAGTAATATGCGGCGCAAATGGAGCAAGAAGAATAAGAAATGTTTTATATGATGACGGTGATATTGAATTACACTTATCAAATTCATTTGCACATATCATAAGTTGACTAACTGCAGTATTAAAATCAAGAGTCTCAATATCTGAACCAACTTTTTTAATTGTGTACTGAAGCACACGGTTCATGGTGTCGTTATCTACAGCATCCTCGTCCACCTTTTCATTCAGACGCCACACTTTTTCAAGAAACCTACGCGGACCAATAATTCCTTCTGTTTGCCACGGCTTTTGCTGTTCAAACGGTCCCATGAACATTTCGTAGAGCCTGGCCGTGTCAGCACCAAACTGCGTTACTACTTCATCGGGACTAACTACATTTCCACGAGACTTACTCATCTTTACTCCATCGTGTGCCAGCACTATTCCCTGATGTCTAAGTTTCATAAACGGCTCGCTAAATAAGATGAGTCCTAATTTTTGAAGCACTTTTGTAAAAAAACGGGCATACATAAGATGGAGCACTGTATGTTCCGCTCCTCCGACGTACAGATCAACAGGAAGCCAGTCTTTTACTCTCTTCTTATCAGCAAATTCCTTTTTATTCTGCGGATCTACAAATCGGAAGAAATACCAGCTTGAACATACAAAGGTATCCATGGTGTCCACTTCGGGCTTCCACCCCTTACCAAATACTTTCTCCGTGCGTTCAAAAAGCTCTTTTGATTCACTCAAAGGTGAAGTGCCAGTCGGTTTAAATTCAACGTCAGACGGAAGAATCCACGGAAGGTGTTCTTCTGGGACTTCATGTGGCATTCCATCTGGGTCGTACACAATAGGAATCGGTGCGCCCCAATATCTCTGCCGAGACACAAGCCAGTCACGAAGTTTGTAACTAATAGTTTGGGCACCTTCGACAAACTTCGTAACCACCTGTCGTGCTTCGGAACTTTCCATACCGTCAAACGTTCCTGAATTTGTAAGTTTGCCTTCACCACTATATGGCTCCTTACTTGTATCACCTCCTTCTACCACTTGAATGACGGGAAGATTGAATTCTTTTGCGAATGCATAGTCGCGCTCATCGTGTGCTGGCACTGCCATGATTGCTCCGGTGCCATATTCTGCAAGCACGTAGTCAGCCACAAAAATTGGTATCTCTTCTTTATTTGCTGGATTTACCGCTCTAATACCTTTTAGTTCAATTCCCGTTTTACCACTTCCAACTTCTGTTCGCTCAACTCTTGTCTTCTGTTTTGACTGTTCGATATATCGAACAACTTCATCTTTGTTTTCAATTTCACCAAGAAATTCATTTAAGTGTTCATACTCCGGACTAAGTACAAGATACGTCGCACCAAAAAGAGTATCAGGACGCGTGGTAAAAACTTTAATAGTGACAGCACCACCAGAAACGTTGAAAGAAATTTCTGATCCTTCTGATTTTCCAATCCAATTTTTCTGATTAGTAACAGTTGACTGAGGCCAATCCACTGTATCAAGGCCGGAAATAAGCTCTTCTGCAAAGTCGGTGATTTTGAAAAACCATTGCTCAAGTTCCTTCTGAACAACCTCGTTTTTACATCGCTCGCACAAACCTCCGGCAACCTGTTCGTGGGCAAGAACTGTCTTACACGAATCACACCAATTTACCGCTGCCTTTTTCTTGTATGCAAGACCATTTTTATAAAGAAGCAGAAAGAACCACTGTGTCCACTTGTAATACTCCGGGGTATGAGTACCTATTTCTCGCGTCCAGTCATATGAAAGTCCGAGTGATTTAATCTGCCTTCGAAAATTATCGATTGCCTTACCGGTTGTGTCTTTCGGATGTACACCGGTCTTTATCGCGTAGTTTTCTGCAGGTAGTCCAAAAGCATCCCATCCCATCGGATGAAGCACATTAAAACCCTGCATTCGTTTATAGCGAGCATATATGTCTGTAGCGGTATATCCTTCAACATGCCCAACATGAAGCCCGTCAGAAGACGGGTATGGATACATATCAAGTATATATAGTTTTTCCTTGGAAGAGTCGTCCTGTGCGAGATGTAGTTTTTGTTCCTCCCACTTTTTTTGCCACCTCTCTTCTATGCGTTTGTGATCGTACTTCTTCATTACCGCTTCACAGGAAGAGGCGGAAAGCGATCGGGATCAATCGTTCGAGGGAAGCAGTGTTCCCCGGCCTCGTGTTCCCAATTTACACTATCAAGACCAAACTCTCGAAGAGGAACAGGTTTTACAATAGGATATTTCTTACTATCTAGATTAAATGTTGCACAAAGCTCAAACGAAAGACTGCCTGTAGTTCGATAGCCATACACCTCATCTGTCTCCGGATCCGTTGGAACAATGAATCCAATTAGAGGATCTTCAAGTGCCGAAAGCTCTTTTGGCAGAATTTCTTTTTCCTGCCAGTAATTTACGATTTGTATTTGAATAGTCTCAAGGTTGCGAATTTTTTCCTGATCAAATTTTGCAAGGCGCTGTGATTCTGGTGTTCCTATGATAAAAAACCCTCCTACTATAGTCGCAACAAGAAGAAGAGACGCAATCCATCCAACTGTCTTTGACAGCTTGGCACTACCCTCCCACCGACCTCTCAAGTCGTAGAAGTAATACCCAAATACTGATCCTATAATAACGAATATTGAAAATGCTTTAAGAAGAAAGCGAGTAGTAAGCTCTCCACCAAGAAATGTATTTATAATGGCTATCAGATCTCCAACAAGCGTTGCGCCGGCAATAAACAGAGTTATGTAAAGGAGCCATTTACGGACACCTAAGCCTCGTTTTTCAGGATTCACTCTAAGATCCTTATTTATGAGCCGTGTCAAGAAGATGTATAGTGGAAAAATGATTATGAGAGAAGCAATAGAAAAACGGATTGACCCTGAAAAATTATCTCCACGAAACTCAAGAGCGTCCGGAAAAATTACATCAATATATTCAAACAAAAGAATTAGAATGCTTACGACGCTCACATAAAGAGCGCCCATTGCCGCAAGGTGTAAAAAGAAATCCCTCGGAGATAATTTAATTTTCTCCTTTCCTACTTCCATGTTCCATTAGTATACAACAAAAAACGAGGCGAGTAAATTAGATAAGAAACTCCATTACATCACCATCGCGAACAATATACTCTTTTCCTTCTGCTCGAATAAGTCCACCTTCACGAGCCTTAGCAATTGAACCTGAATCAAGAAGAGTATCCCAAGAAATAGTTTGTGCTCTAATAAACTTATCTTGGAAATCCGAATGTATGGCCGCACCAGCTTCAGGAGCTGTTGCCCCTCTAGTAACTGTCCATGCACGAGTTTCTTTCTCTCCAGTTGTAAAAAAAGTAATAAGGTCAAGAAGACTATATCCGGCGCGAATAAGTGCATCTATGCCGTTGTCAAGCACTCCAAATTCCCGCCTAAGCGTTTGTTTTTCGTCTACATGAGTATCTCTAAGCTCATGCTCTATTCCAACGTCAACAAGCACTGACTTTTTTCCATGAAGGAGATCGAGCAACTTTTCGTACCGCGGATCATTTTGCTCGTCAAAATTAAAACCATCGCATTTTTTATTCAAAATATACATAACTGGTTTAAATGTGAGAAGTTGTAGCTGTTTTACAATTTCTACTTCTTTGGAAGGTAGTGAAGTTTCTGCCGCAAATTTTCCTATTTCAAGGCTCTGTTTTATTTTATTTAGCACTTCTTCTTCTGCTATAGCTTCTTTTTTACCAGCTCTGCTGTCACGAACAACATTTTCCAGACGTTTGGTTACCGTAGACAAGTCAGCAAAAATAAGTTCAAGATTAATTACTTCAATGTCTCTACACGGATCCACGTCACCGTGTACATGCGTAACATTACTATCGTCAAAAATACGCACTACATGCGCTATTGCGTCCACTTCGCGAATATGTGAAAGAAACTTATTTCCGAGTCCTTCACCTTGAGCCGCGCCTTCGACAAGCCCTGCAATGTCTACAAATTCAATAGCGGTTGGAATAACTTTCTCTGAATGAGAAAACTCACCCAACTTCTGAAGTCTATTATCAGGCACACGAACAAGCCCCACTGACGGATCAATGGTACAGAACGGAAAATTCTCAATCGCAACTGATTTTTTTGTAAGGGCGGTAAATAGCGTCGACTTGCCAACATTTGGCAAGCCAACTATCCCTATTGATAGTGACATATTATATGGCTTTTACGCCGTACTCATAGATTTCCTCCTCCCACTCTTTCTTGGTTTTTTCAGTTACTTTATGGCACGGACCCAGTATCTTAACACGAACAGGGTCAATACCGGAAAACCCTAGAATTGCTTTTGATATTTCATTCGTACAGTCTCCGAATTTGAAACGGATATATAGCGGATGTGCTAGAGCCGTTATGACTACCCGAGCACTCCTACCGGATAAAAGTTTTTCCCACGCATAGTCTTTCTCTTTATTAAATTTAAAAGCAAATCCGGGTAAAAACATTCTGTCAAACATGCCTTTTAGAATTGCCGGCATTGTACACCACCAGTTCGGATAAAATATTGCAATATGGTCAGCCCATGTAAATGCTTCTTGAACGCGCACTAAGTCAGGCTCAAGCTCCTGAATTTCCTTGTATCCTTTGTGTAGAAGTGGATCAAAATTAAGTTCTCCTATATTAATACGCCTTATCTCGTGCCCAGCTTCACGAGCCCCTTTCTCATAAATATCAGCGTACTTTCCTGATTTTGTACTTCTGTCAGGATGTCCTAGTAGTATGAAAACCTTTTTCCGCTCCATACTACATCATCTTTTTAAGTTCTTCCTGATGATCTTGCATAACTTCCATCATTGCGGTCATTTGATCTTTTCCATTCTTTATTTTTTCCTGCGCTTCTAGAGCAATTTTTTGAAATAGCTCCGGATTCTTTTCAATCATTAAAAAAATTTTTTCCTGCTCTTCGGCAGGAACATCTTGAAGCTTTGATTTGAGCATTTTCCTAAGAAGAAAATTCTTAAGCATGATATCAGTGTATAGCAAGCTCGCCTCCCAATCAAATTAGCGATTGCGTATTCTCCTAAGCGTTTTACTGCTGTAATAGAGAGCAAAGAAGAATATGAGCGCAAGGGCCTGCCGCACAATTGAAGTAAGTGTAAACGGCCCGTCCGTTGAATAACCAACAACCGCATTGTATCCAAAAATAATAAGAGCAAGAGTCGCAACTAGTACGTTTGCCGCCGCTACCCACTTCTGACGAGGGCTTGTAAAGCCTGCAAGGATTGCAAACAAGAGTATGATAATTATTAAGATTGATGCATCAAAAGGAGCAATTCCCGGAAGCATTGGAAGAAAGACTAGAAGAACTACACCGCCAGCAAGAAAAAGACTGCGTACCATATCGCATCGCCATGATAATGAGGCATGACCTTTTTAGAAGCATCGGAAGATTCTTTAGCTATTTTGTCCGCCTCTTCCTGTGTGTCCGGGTACATACACCATTGTGACCACATACGTGCAAAAAAGGCAAGAGTATTGTACAATTGCTTTTGGAGTGCGCTCCGCTTCAGTTCACAACCAGAGGGCGTATGAGCGTTATACGGCAACAAGCGAGGGTGTCGTATGGGGAGAGAGTCATCGTAGCCAGAAGCCGCGCTAAGGTGTCTCTGTATCGCCTTAGGAAGCATAGAGTCCCGACCAGATGCTTCTGATTCTACTCCCCCTCCAGCCGCACTCATGTGCGGCTTTTTTCTTACACTAGAATAGTGGCTTCGCTTCCGTTTACTTCAAGAATACCTTTTTCAATATCAAAATTTTCAGGCTCTTTTTGATTTAGTACTCTAATAGATCCTTTCTTAAGTGTTGTGATAAGAGGCATATGGTTTGCAAGAACGGTAAGCTCTCCTTCCGCACCCGGGCAAGTGACCGCACGCACTTCGCCTTCAAATAAAATCTTATTGAATGTTGTTATAGTGAGATGAAGCATACGTTTTGTTACTTAACTTGTTACTTAACAAGTTAAGTAACAAGTTAACCTAATTTTGTACGTCATTAATATCTCCACTCATATAGAATGACTGCTCACTCCTGTCATCATGCTTTCCTTCAAGTATCTCTGAAAATCCTCGCACCGTTTCAGAAAGCGATACATATTTTCCTTTAACGCCTGTAAATGCTTCTGCAACAAAAAACGGCTGTGAAAGGAATTTTTCAATTTTTCTTGCCCTATACACCAGACGCTTGTCCTCATCAGACAACTCTTCAATACCGAGAATTGCAATAATGTCCTGAAGATCCTTGTAACGTTGTAAGACTTTTTTTGTTTCAGTGGCGACTCGGTAATGTTCTTCACCTACAATGTCAGGTTCAAGCGCAGTTGAGCTCGATTCAAGAGGGTCAATCGCAGGATAAATGCCAAGAGACGCAAGCTGTCTTGATAATACAACTGTAGAATCAAGGTGTGAAAATGTTGTTGCCGGAGCAGGGTCAGTTAAGTCGTCCGCGGGCACGTACACTGCCTGTACAGACGTAATAGAGCCCTTGTCAGTTGAAGTAATGCGTTCCTGCATTTCACCCATTTCAGATGCAAGAGTTGGTTGATATCCCACCGCAGACGGTACACGACCAAGTAGAGACGAAACCTCTGACCCAGCCTGAACAAAACGAAATGCGTTGTCCATAAAGAACAACACGTCTTTACCCATTTCATCACGAAAATATTCAGCAAGCGTTAAGCCAGTGAGTCCAACGCGAGCCCGTGCTCCCGGCACTTCATTCATTTGGCCAAATACAAGCGCTGTTTTGTCGATAACTCCGGACTCACTCATCTCTTTATAGAGCTCGTTACCTTCTCGAACCCTCTCTCCTACACCTGCAAATACCGAATATCCACCATGCTCTGTGGCAATGTTTCGGATAAGTTCCTGAACAACTACCGTTTTTCCAACACCAGCACCGCCAAAAAGACCAACCTTACCTCCTTTTACAAAAGGTGTAATAAGGTCAATTGCCTTTATTCCTGTTTCCAGAACTTCAGTATCTGTTCTTTGTTCACTAAATGAAGGCGGCGTTCGATGAATAGAATTACGCTTTACGTCTTTAGAAAAATTGCCCTTTGAATCAATAGGATCCCCAAGTACGTTTAAGAGACGTCCCAGAGCCTCTTCTCCAACAGGTGTCATAATTGGCTTTCCTGTACTAATAACCTCTGTTCCTCTTTTAAGACCATCGGTATCACTCATGGAAATAGTGCGTACCCGATTTAGCCCCAAGTGCTGTGCCACTTCAAGCACCATTTTGTCTTTACTTCCTTTTACTTCAAGTGCGGTTTTAATGTCGGGAATATTTTCCTCAAAATAAACGTCAACGACTGGACCGATAATTTGTTTTATTTTTCCTGTTTGCATATTAAGAAAAGATATTCATACCGCCTGTAATTTCACTTATTTCCTGTGTAATGGACGACTGGCGTTCTTTATTAAACTTTCTAGTAAGATCTTTTGATATTTCTTCCGCTTTTTCACTTGCATTTTTCATAGCAACCATGCGAGCCGAATGCTCCGACGCCTTTGCCTCAAGGAGTGCGTGATACAGCTCCACATTTAAAAGATGAGGTACCAACTCGTCTAGAACTTCTTTTGCGTCTGGTTCAAATGTGTACGCTCGATTTCCATTTCCGTTTTCCTCCTGAAGCTCTGAATACTTACCTGTCTTGGGTAGAATCCATTTTACCGCCTTTTCAACAGCTTCCGTATTCACCGGAAGAACTACACGCACACGCACGTCCTGCTCAAATGTCGAAATAAAGTGTGTGTAGAAAACAAGGCATTTATCATACGCACCATCTATATACAACTTCGCAAGAAGACCACTCACCTCTTTCATGTCCTCTACAGATACAGAGTCTTTTGTGTTGTCAAAATCCCGTTCAATAGTAAAACCACGATTTTTAAAATATTCATATCCTTTTTTACCTACTGAAACAATGCCAGTATTTTCTTTTGATAGACCGTGCTTATCCATAACACTCGCAACTGATCTAAGTACAGCGTTATTAAGATTTCCCGCAAGCCCCTTATCGCTTGTTACAACAACAATGAGTGTTTTCTTTACTTCACGTTCGTTCATAAGTGGACTGTTATCTTTTTCGGAACTCAAAGACACACGCTTGAGAATTGACAGTGCATGTCGCGCATACGGACGTGCAACAAGTGCTCTTTCCTGACTCTTACGCATCTTAACAGCAGACACAGCTTCAATCGCCTTTGTAACTGTATGCGTCTTATTAACCGAACGTATTTTATTTTTGATGTGTTTGAGAGACATATATTTAGGAAGATAAGGAAAATAGCTCTTTATGTGTATCTTTAAACTTTTCAAGTGCTGATTTAAGAGCAGTCTCCGTATCAGATGTTATATCTTTTTCAGAACGAATTGACTGTAAAATCTCTTTGCCTTCACGATCAATGTATTCCAAAAGCTTTTTCTCAACTGAAGGAATATCATCTACGGAAACGGTTGAGAAATAACCGTTCACGGCTGCGTAAATAACAGGCACCTGTCGTTCAAAGCTCATTGGGAGAGCTTTGTCTTGTGTGAGCACTTTGGACAATCGTTCACCTGTAGCAATTCGATTTTTTGTTTCTGAATCCAAGTCTCCGCTAAATTGCATAAATGCCTCAAGTTCACGAAATTGCGCTAGTTCAAGACGAATTCGAGACGCGACTTTTTTCATAGCTTTGGTTTGCGCATTCGAGCCCACACGGGTAACAGAGAGCCCGACATTCACCGCAGGACGCACTCCTTTATTGAACAGATCTATATCCAAATATATCTGTCCGTCAGTAATGGAAATAACATTTGTCGGAATATAAGAAGACACGTCACCTTCTTGAGTTTCAATTATTGGAAGGGCTGTAAGAGATCCTCCGCCTTTTTCATCCGAAAGCCTGACTGCGCGCTCCAAAAGCCGTGAGTGCAAATAGAAAATATCTCCGGGATATGCCTCACGTCCGGGAGGACGACGTAGCAGAAGCGAAAGCTCGCGATACGCCACTGCATGCTTTGAAAGATCATCATAAATTATGAGTGCGTCTTTTCCTTTCTCCATAAAGTATTCGCCAATTGCGGCGCCTGCGAATGGTGCAAGAAACTGAAGTGTTGCAGGAGTTGCAGCTGAAGCAGATACAACAACTGTATATTCAAGCGCTCCGTGGTCCTTAAGAGTTTTAACAATACGCGCTGTTTTTGATTCTTTTTGCCCGATCGCAACGTAAATACATATCGGCCTATTGTCCGGATCTTCGTTCATCTGATTCAAAATCGCATCTATACCAATGGTTGTTTTTCCAGTTGCTCGATCTCCAATGATAAGCTCTCGCTGACCGCGACCGATAGGCACAACTGCATCAACCGCCTTATTACCAGTATGAAGCGGTGTATCAACAGGTTTTCGATCAATAACTCCGCATGCTACACGCTCAATAGGATATTCAGTGGATGACGTAATTTTTCCTTTACCATCTAGGACTTCAATAAGCGGATTCACCACACGCCCTATAAGGTCTTCTGTTACAGGAATAGAAAGAGTACGTCCAAGGCTCTTTACCACCATTCCCTCCGTAACACGGCTGGAATCTCCGAGAACAACCGCCTTTACCGTATCTTCTTCAAGACTAAGTACAAGACCATATACAGGCTCTCTTTTTCCAAGAGACTCTTCAAGAGTTTTCCCTTCAGTGTCATCAAATACAAGCATCTCCGACATCATGACATTTGAAAGTCCTGAAATTTCTGAAACACCGTCACCGACTGATATCACGTGTCCTATTTTCTCAACGCGAGCGCCACCGTCAAAATCTGCTATCTCCCGCTTGATTTTTTCTATAATTACGTTGTCCATATTACGATACAAAACTACGATACAGTTCAAGAAGCATTCTCTTGTAACTTCCGTCGACTAATACATCATTGCCCTCAAGTCGAAATCCACCTACTAAGCTTTCATCAACCACAATATCAAGTGATGAGTCAGGAATGTTAAACTCTGTGGCTTTTTCCCGAAATTCACTCTTTCCCTTTTCATTTGATACAACAAGAGTAGAGCGTTTATTTTTCTCTCTGCCTGCTATTTGAATATATTCACGAACAATATTAGGAAGAAGTGCAGAGTGTCCCTTCGACGAAAGTACAGCAAAAAAGTTATTTAAAATAGCATCTACATCGCCTTCTTCTGTTTCGGAAAGCACTTCATAGAGTGCCTCCGCATAATATCCTGCCTTATTTTGAACTGTGTCGAAAGATTTCATATTACGTACGCTCTCTAGGGACCTGTCCTGAGTTTT
>CAJXDB010000017.1 GCA_913052285.1 uncultured bacterium
AATAGTGCTCCCGGGATAATAGAGCTTGCAACAATTAATGTTCGAACACCGAGATCTGCCCCAATCTGAAATGTATAGATACCAAGTACGGTCATGAATGTTGCAAAAAAGCCAAACGATATCGCTTTCAGTACCGGAGCCTTTGAAGGAAAAAGTGAAATTGTTCTGTTTGTTGAACGTACCTTTAGAAATCCAAGTACTCCAACAATCATCTGAACTGTTCCGGAAACTAAAAAGGCGAGAAAACCAAGCTCTGGACTGCTAGTAATACGGCCAACAGCCTTTTGAAGAGCGCCACCAACAACCTTTGACAATCCTTCACCGACCGCCCAACTCTGCCACGGTAACTTTTGTAAGAAAACTCTCATATTAGAGAGATATTAATTTAATCTCCTTTGGATGTGATGCGTATACATCAAAAAGGCCGTCCTCTAAGTTATCATAATATTGATCAAGTGCTTCGTCATCAAAATCCTTTCTCTTATACACGTGCTCACTCGAAACCTTCCACTGCTTTAAGCGCGGAATCTCTTCTCCCTTTTTGAGCATTTGGATAATTGTCACAAGTATTTCGGCTGCTGACTGAATAGTTTTATTCCCCACAATGTGTACGGTGTCTCCGTGCTCTATCTTCGGTCGTACATGTGCAATAATATCTCCCGTATCAATTCCGGAATCCAGGTGAAGAATTGTTGCGCCAACATATTCAAGTTCATTATTAACGAATGGCCAGAAATTTGTTCCACTTCCCCGATAGTACGGCGAAAGTCCTAAATGGAGGTTAATAAAACGACCTTCTGGTATGAGTGAGAGAAGTGGCTCCTTAATAAACCCTGAACCAAATACGAATGCAACATCAGGGTTAAAATTTTTTACCAATTCATATATATGAGGAGAATTTACCCCACTTGCCTCTACCAATACACTCTTCGCCTTAAAGGTATCATGTCCTCCAAAAAACTTTTTTTCTGACTCAGATCGCAATCGAAAGTGCTCAATCATACGAGGAGATTTATCAACGTCAGTGGCTCCGGGGGAATTTTTTGATTTACTCTCAGAAATAACAAGCACTTCATCTGCGTGCGGGGCAAGTGTATTTGCGACAAATTTATGCCGCATTGCATTGCTTGTAAAAATAACTATTTTCATACTTCAATTGTATTATTATTTCTAATAATACCTTGTAGTGTCATCTGGAGATCTTTTGTAGTATCAGTACTTCTTGGCTGGTACCTTCCCACCTCAAATACTGACGTCTCCTGTGTATTTATAACCGGCTCAACGGTAAAGGCCATATCGTATATTCTTGTCTTTTTTAGAAGTGCCGCTGAAGAAAGACAGTCACTCTTTCCTCCAAATGGGTAGCTAAATGCTTTTACAGGCGTATTGAATGTTTCCTCTAGATAGAATTTTGGATCAACTATTTCTTTTTCAAAATCGTTCTTGCTAAGCTCTGTTGCCGCAACTGAAATATGTGATCGTGTATGACTTCCAATCGAATGGCCCATAGAAATCATTTCGCTGATTTGTGATTTATCCAAATGGATAATATTCATTGCATTCTTATGCCTTTTTCCAAACAAATTTTTATATATGTACAGGAGAACAGCACGCGACTCGTTGTATCCGAGCGCATATTTGAATACAGTTTTGATTTCAGCAATTGTTTCCCACGAATTATCCCTATTTTTATCAAAAGTTATTTTTCGGACAGAGTTTTCAATATCGAGATCAGATAACGCCTGTTCCATTACCTCAAGAAACTTGGCTATACCGAATTCAGCAAGCGTGTAGTGTATTATGTTTGGATTTGCAGGCAGCCCATCCTCAAGTATAGTCGTAGGAATAAAGAAGGTTCCTTTAATACCGTACTCATAGAGAATCTTAGCGCCAGTATAGTGATCGCTCAAACCATCATCAAATGTAATCAGTAAACCATATCTCCCGTCTGAAATGACAGACTCTCCTTTGAAAAAAGCGAATACATCTTCGAGAGATAATATTTGATACTTTTTTGTGAGCATGTCTAGATGCTCTCTAAACACATCAACTTGTGTACCAAGTATTTTTGGAAACGGATCAGTTTCTTTAGGACCGCGCAAATAGTGATAACACAGTGATATGAAACCTGTTTTAGACTGATCTCTACTCATACTTACATCTGCATCTTTATACAAAAAATCGAGGAGGGTATTACGATCTAGTGTGGTATTTTTCGAATACCTTTTTTTGAAGCAAAGCTAGTTTTTCATCAACCATGCGAGCCTGTATATCGCTTAGATGATTTTGCCAGTCTCCGACTACCCCCTTTCGATAATGACTTGTTTGAACTTCTGCGCCGCGTGCTACCGACTGACCTTCGACACATGTTTTGTCCTTTGCCCGCAAATTCTCAATTGAAGCCTCTTTTATCATGCGTTCAAGAATCTCATCGGACGTCTGTGCGCCAAGGTATGAGAGAAGTTCGGAAAGTACTACCTTAGGTTCTCGGCTTAGACGTTCGTATGTGAAGCAGTGAATGTGTCCCTTATACGCAAGCATATTTTCGTATTCTCTTATAACCCGATCTACGTAATCTGTTACAAAGTTATCCGTTACAGATCCCTCCTTCTTACGCCCTTTTCGTATCTGATGAAAGTGCCAAGAAACCAGTCGATCTTTTGGATCACGAATAATACAAATCTTTTTTACATGAGGATAAAACTCATCAATCATGTCGAGGTGAAAAATATATTCAGTAGTCTTATCTCCAACTAACCGTTTACCCTCACTCCATTTATGATGCCACTCCCTGTAACGATCACGAATCTTTTCGTGAAGTTCTTTTTTGGAAACCTTTCCAATAAGCGAGACTATATCTTTAAAGAATCCATTGTGATGGTTGGAAAAAGATTTCTTAAGTTTCTCTCCTCCATCGTCTGGAAGAGTGGCGAGTACGTCAAATACATGCCCTTCTTCCACTCCTGTCTGCCCACCGCGAAGTGACGGAAACGCACGAATCTCCGGGTGATTATTTAGAAGTGCTGTAACCCAATAACTGCCACTTTTCTGAAGTCCAACAATAAAGAAATCTGGATCCTTAAATTTACCCATGGAAATTCTTTTGAGTGTGAAGTGGTACACAAGCTAGCTTCTGTGCGATATTCTTACTTGTGCCATTCTTATGATAAGTTTGATCAACGTTATACTTCCCATGTTTTAATTGCTTTTTAATCGCCCTCTTGATCGCATTCTTATCGTGTCCTATATCAATGAGATTTTTCCCACGAAGTCTTTTTGCCTGCCTCGTTCCTATATTTACTACTGGCACTCCTAAGTATGAGCACTCCTTGATTCCAGATGACGAATTTCCAACAAGGCATGTCGATGTATTTAAGATTGAGAGGAATTCCTTTGGTGGAAGGTATCGCATGAATCGTATCTTATGGCCTATTACATTGTCGTTGAAGGAGCGTAGCACTTGGGAGATTTCTTCAGCTCCAGTATCAAAGTTTGGCCAAAACCATATTGTTGGAATACCAAGCTCGTGGATAGAGTCAATAAGTGTTTGCGTGTTTTTCTTAATATTGTGAAGCTCAGTTGTTACCGGGTGATAGAATACAACTAAAAAGTCTCCTTTAAGATCGACGGAGCCACCACTTCCTGTTTTACTTACATCAATAGTATTTCCTCTTCCATTTGCAAACTTAATTGCCATTTCAATGTCAGGACTTCCAAAGTTAAAGACATATTTAGGATTCTCGCCCATACTAAGAAGTCGTTGCTTTGAATCTTCATTGGTTGCAAAGTGAATATTCGAGAGCTTTGTTACTGCGTGACGGATACTTTCGTCAATTGAACCCGACACATCCCCACCTTCAATGTGTGCCACAGGAAGCCCCATCAGAGAAGCGGCAGTGGTTGCGGCAAGAACTTCAAAACGATCTCCACGAACAACCACTACATCGGGTTTAATCTGATTATAGAAAGAGGAGAATTCAATCACTCCAAGGCCTGCTGTTTTAGCTTTCGTTGTTGGTTCACTTCCTTCAAGGTTGAAGTGAATTTCGTAGAGATTTTTAAAACCGTCTTTAAGAAGGTTCTCCTTGATGTGAGCGTGCTTTGAGCTGTACTTAGAGAGAAGTGCGGTTCCCGCAATAATGACATGGAGATCAACGTCAGAACGTTTTTTGAGTTCTTCGAGCACGAGTAAATTCCGACTGTAGTGAATGAAGCTCGTTATAACAAAACAAATTTTTCTTTTCTTCTTTGCCATTATGCCAAGACACTCTCTGTGATTGGGTCGTACTTTTTAAGATCTTTTGTTACTTTCTTCCCAAGAATCTCCTCAAACTTCTCTGAAGAAAGCCCTTCTGCATACATCTTCGGACGCATTGCAAAAATCATTTCCTTTGAAAGCTCTGTTCCTGCTTTAATGTCAGCCCCTGCCATAAGAGACTTATTAAAATACGGTCGAAACTTATTACCCACCCCTTCCATTTCTTTTTCCTTATCTCCGTAATATGGCTTTTCATCAACGTCCTTGTACTCCCCACTTCGAATCTTATCTACCATCTCCTTCATCTCTAGGGGTGTCATTGAAACCTTATGATCTGCTCCCCATAAGTCTCTAGAAAATGAGAAATGCTTTTCAATAACTTTTGCTCCTACCTTAACTGCTGCAAGCGATGCCTCATCTCCTATAGAGTGATCAGAAAATCCAATAACAACATCTGGATACTTTTCAGCTAAATACTCAATGGTTGAGAGATTAAAATACTCTTTTGGTGCAGGATACTGGCTAATACAGTAGAGTACACTCAGTGGTGATCCGAGTGAGCGAATGTGACCCACCACGTCGTCGAGCTCTTTGAGGCTTACCATTCCGGTTGAAATGATAATTGGCTTTTTTGTACCCGCGAGGAAATCGAGGTTTACATTGTCTTGTACATCCCCTGAACCAACCTTCCACAGTGGAACGCCAACTTTTTCTAACTTCATCGCAGACTTTCTACTCATCGGCGTTGAGAAGAAAATAATTCCCTTGTTGTCAGCATACTCTTTAATCTCTTTCCAAAAAGAAAGTGGTGTAGCCTCCATATTTCGAGTAATCCAACTTACCCGATCTTTCCCCGTAAAATGAGGGGACGCAATATCAATATTGAGCTGTTCGTCTTCAATCTCATGTGTCTGAAACTTGACCGCATCACACCCAACGTCTACTGCCGCATCGATAAGATCTTTGGCATTTTGGAGATATTCAGCCTGGGGAAGGTCTTCCTCAGTTTGAATAAAATTCTTTCCGATCTCAGCAATAACAAAAACATCACTTCCTCCGAGTGATTTATCCGTTCCTGGAATGGGTATTTCTGTGACCATAGATTGTAAAATATATAACAAAGACTGGAGTAAATAGTAGCACTAACTCGCCTGATATTTAACCTTTATTCACCTCTCTAAAAGCACCTTTTTAAATGATTTGCTTGAACTTACGAATATGGCTATTTATCACTGTAACGAAGTTTACGTAAGTGAGAGAATCGCCTCTGCAACTCTTTTTGATGAATTTCCATCAACTTTATAGCACAGCCTATCAAGAACTTTCTTTCTATTTCCTTCTTTCATTGTGGAGTCTTTTAAATATATATTTAGGCTCTCAAATAATTCTTTCTCGGAAAAGACCAAATCTATAGAATCAAGCTCTAATATTGGCTGATAATGATCGTGCTCATATAACACTGTGGATATATCCTCACCCTTATTATTGAAGAGATCTTTGAATGCAGTGTTTATAACGGGCTTATCGAAGCAAAAAGCGTCCAGTGTAAGTGTTGAACATAGAGTTACTACAACATCAGCATGATACATTGTATTTATAAAATGTATGATCTCTTCTCGCCTAGGATCTGTATTGTCTCTAAAGAATTCTGAGTTACTAAAACTCTCATCAATATAGACATTCGGAGTCCCTTTATACTTATCAAATCTACGATGTTGTGCATCTGAGTAATGTGAGCGTATAAGAAGACTACAATTAGAGATCAATGTATCGTCACCTAAAGATTTCACTAACATATCACTAATGTTTCCATCATCAGGTGTCCATCTTCCTGTGGACCCCCACACTATTAGTTTTCTTTTTGGATCAAGACCAAGAGATTTTAGAAATGTCTCCCTATCTTGAATAATCTCAGGTCTTCGATACCAATCAAATTGAGGGAAGCCAGTTACCACAATCCTATTTGAAGAAATACTTTGAACACGAGCCGCCTCTCTCTTCATCTCACCATTCTGCACAATGAGTTTATCTGGAGCGTATCTATAAAAACGTGTGGTTATATTGTCCCAAACTTTTGGCATTGAAACTGTCCTTATGCCTCTGGCGTGCGCTTCTTTCATAACATCAATATCCAACTTTGAAATGACCGAAGTTGAAAAAACTACATCAGGAGTATACTTGTCAAAATACGATCCGTAGAAATTGCTTGAGAAAAATGTTCGCTCAATGAATCGAGCTAACTTTTTGAGAAAGCCGATCTTCTCAAGTGAAGCGAAGAGTAAATTTTCAAGAAATAGCAAAAACATACTCCTGCTATATATCGCATATCTTATCTTCCTATTCACTCTGTTGTATACAAGAAGTCCCGAAAAGAACAAGAATGCACGGTGAGCTTTACTTGTTACCTGAGGTGGAACCACCTCGACAATTACCTGCCCGTCGGCAAATTCGTCAACTAAATATTGTGGTAGTTCCTTTTTTCGTGTATTTAAAAAAAGTATTACTATACGAGCTCCACTCTTTTTAAGCTCTTCAAGAACTCCACTTCGAATAATATTTCGAGTGATGAATCCCTTCGTTATTACAATAAAAATAGTCTTTTGAGTTGCCATGTGTACCGAAAAACCCTTGAATAGAGCCACGAAACCTTATACACTAAAGTAGTGTTTTATAGAACAACGGCTTAATTACGCCACTAAATATATCACTTATGTATAACATACTTCAAGGCAAAAGGGTTTTGATTACCGGAGGAACGGGTTCATTTGGCTCGAGTTTTGCCAAGCATATTTTAAAGCATTCAAAGCTTAAGAAGCTTATCATTTTTTCACGAGATGAGTTTAAGCAACATCATCTAGAAAAAGAGCTTGCAGATAATCGAGTAAGTTTTTTTATTGGAGACGTTCGCGAATTACCACGCCTACAAAGAGCATTTAATGAAGTTGATATTGTGATTCACGCGGCAGCACTCAAGCAAGTTCCTGCTCTTGAGTACAATCCATTCGAGGCAATTAAAACAAATGTGTTGGGGACACAGAATATCATCGAGGCGTCAGTTGATCAGGAAGTCGAGAAAGTTCTATTCATTTCAACTGACAAAGCGGCTCAACCAATAAACCTATACGGCGCATCAAAGCTATGCGCTGAGAAGCTATGTATTGCTGCAAATTCATATGCAAGAGCACCTCGTAAAACTAAATTTAGTGTCGTCCGGTACGGAAACGTTGTTGGTAGTCGTGGCAGCGTGGTTGAATTGTTCAAAGATGCAAAGAAAGTGACTATTACCGATATTGAAATGACGCGCTTCTGGATTACCCTTGAACAGAGTTTTGAACTGGTGTTAAACGCACTTAAAAACATGGAAGGAGGTGAGATTTTTGTACCGAAGATTCCTTCAATGAAAATTGTGGATCTTTTTGACGTTATTGCACCAAATGCAAAGAAAGAAGTTATTGGTATTCGCCCCGGAGAAAAGGTACACGAAGTACTTCTTACAGAGCACGAGGCACGACGTGCATATGAGCTTCCAAAGTACTTTGCAATTCTTCCAGACTCACACCCATGGGTGAAGCGCGACCCATATACAACACATAAGAAACAAGGTAAGAAAGTGGAACCAAATTTCGTATTTGCAAGTAATACAAATGACTCATGGCTAACTCCAAAAGAACTGGAAGAAATTGCTCAAAGCTAACATGCAGACGCTATGCATAGTACAAGCACGAATGGGATCAACAAGACTTCCCGGTAAGATCCTAATGGAAGTTGACGATAAGTCGATACTAGAATACGAAATAGAGCGTCTTAGACAAAGCAAACTTATAGATAAAATTGTTATCGCGACTACAACAAATGCTGAAGACGACAAAACTGAGGCGTTTTGTAACAAAGTCAATATTGATTGTTTTCGAGGGTCAGAGAATGACGTGCTGGAGAGATACGCTAGATGTGCAGAGAAATATCCGGAATTCAATTCAATACTAAGAATTACTGGCGATTGCCCGCTTATTGATCCCCATGTAATAGATGAGCTTATTTTGTTTTTCGACAAAGAGGAGTTGGATTACGCAAGCAATACCGAACTTGGCAGGGAAACATATCCAAATGGAGTAGATGCGGAGATCCTAACTCGTGAAACTTTAGCTAGGACTCACGAAGAGGCCACCCTACCATCAGACCGAGAACACGTAACCCTGTATATAAGAAATAGTGATAAATTTATAAAGAAGTATATACGTAATGCCGAAAACCTGTCATCTTACCGGTTTACAGTCGACAGTAAGGAAGACTTTGATGTAGTATCATTTTTGATAAAAAACAGCTCGATTACAGCTCAATTCAAAGATTATGTAGATTTGTTAAACGAAAATCCAAAGATCAGAGATATAAATATGGATATAAAGCGAAATGAAGGATTAGCAAAATCTTTAAGAGAAGATCATGAAGTTTAAAAACAGATTTAAGAGAAGTAATAGTTTTTACAAAAAAGTGAATAAGGTTGTCCCGCTTGCTGCACAAACATTTAGCAAGAGCTACCTTATGTATGTTCGTGGCACCGCCCCCCTATTTGCGGCACGAGCAAAAGGAGCATATATATGGGATATTGATGGGAACAAATATATAGACTATATAAATGGCCTCCTTCCAGTAATTCTTGGTTACCAATACAAAGTTGTTGATGACGCTATAAAGAAACAATTGAAAAAAGGAATTACGTTTTCCCTCTCCTCTACCCTTGAATACGAATTGGCTAAACTTCTTGTAAAGCA
>CAJXDB010000018.1 GCA_913052285.1 uncultured bacterium
AGTATTGGGGTGCAAAGAATAAAAAAGACCCTATAGTACTGGTTGGAAAAGGAGGGACATTTGATACCGGCGGTCTTAATTTGAAGCCCAGCGATAGCATCCTTGGCATGCATCTTGATATGTCAGGTGGAGCAGCAGTAATACACTCTGTAATACTTGCAGCAAAACTAGGGCTTAAGAAAAATGTTGTGGGTCTTGTTCCGGCAGTTGAAAACATGCCATCCGGATCGAGCTATCGTCCGGGAGACATACTTAAATCTATGTCAGGAAAAAGTATAGAGATAATTGATACAGACGCAGAAGGGCGTGTTATTCTGGCTGACGCACTTACATACGCTAAAAAATACAAGCCGAGACTTGTTGTAGATGTGGCTACACTTACAGGTGCCTCTCTTGTTGCTCTTGGTCAGCACGCTTCAGCTTTTCTTACAACAGAATCAGATCTTCAAGTTCTGTTTGATAAACTAGGAGAAGAAAGTGGAGACTACATGTGGCCACTACCTCTTTGGAGTGAATACGAAGAATACACCAAGGGAGTTTTTGCAGATGTAGCAAACATACCTGCGACAGGTAATACTCGTTATGGAGGCGCTATAAACGGAGGAGCATTTCTATATCAATTTGCCAAAGATTATACCTGGGCGCACATAGATATGGCGCCTCGCATGACTACAATACCAAGTGATAATCTTGCTAAAGGAGCCGCAGGAGCCCCTGTTCGTTTTCTTACCAAACTAGTGGAGAAATACTAAGAATGACTGATTTTCAAGTCAAAACTCCCGCATTTGAAGGACCTCTTGACCTACTTTTAACATTGATTGAAAAGCGAAAATTGTTTATTAATGACATTTCGCTTGCTTCTGTTACGGACGATTATGTGGCACATATGAACAGTGCACCAAAGTTTTCAATAGCACGAACTGCAGATTTTGTTCTTATTGCGGCAACTCTTCTTCTTATAAAGTCGAAGTCCTTATTACCTCAGCTGAACCTATCCGAAGAAGAGGAGGATAGTATAGAAGACCTTGAAATTCGTTTGAAGTTGTACAAGCGCATGAGGTCTCTAGGTGTAGAAATTAAAAACCGATTTGGAAAAACAATACTATTTTCACGAGAATCAACCAGACACCACAGTCCCGTTTTCTCACCAGATAAGAATCTTGCCATTGCATCAATCAAGAAAGGTATTGACGAGACTTTGTCACATTTGCCAAAACAAGAGCTGGCTCAAAAAACAGTTGTAAAAAAGGTAATGAATTTAGAAGAAGTAATTGACGAGCTTGCCGGCCGAATAGCCGAAGGTCTTCGGGTATCCTTTAAGGAATTTTCTAAACTCGACAAAGGCAAGAGAACAGAGGTTATTGTTAGTTTTCTTGCCATGCTTGAGCTTGTAAAACGAGATATTATCTCTGTAACACAGGAAAAATCATTCTCAGATATTGTAATGGAAACTGATTCAGTTAAAACACCTAAATATAGCTAATATGACACTTGAAGCAAAAATTGAAGCGCTTTTATTTTTTAAAGGAGAACCAGTTACCGTAATTGATCTATCTAGAATACTTGATACTTCTGAAGAATCGGTAAAACAAGCCCTATCTAAACTGGAACAAGTATTTGAAAATCGTGGAGTAGCACTTATGCAAAAAGGAGGCTTGGTAGAGCTCCGTACGGCACCTCAAGCTAGTAAACTTATTGAAGCGATGCAGAAGGAAGAGCTTACTAAAGACCTTGGAAAAGCAGGTACAGAAACACTTGCTATCGTTCTTTACAAGGGGCCAATTGCACGATCTGAAATTGAGTATATACGCGGAGTAAATTCGCAATTTATATTACGAAATTTAATGATCCGAGGTATGATCGAGCGGGTGCATAATCCAAAAGATAAACGAGCCTTTATTTATAAACCAACCTTTGAACTCCTTTCATTTCTTGGTATAAAAAAGGTTGAGGAGTTGCCTGAATTTAACCATGTTCAGAAAGAAATAGAATCGTTTGTAAATACAACAGACAATAATGAACGAGATACACAACAATAACGACGAAACTGTAGCGCCAGAAGACGGCATGCAGACACAAAAAAGTACAACGCATAAACTCATTGGAGGTGTGGTAGTTGTCCTTGGACTTATTGGAATATTTATCTTGGCAGACTGGATTGGTATAAAATCGCCACAAATAGCTTCTGAAACTCCTAAAGACACTTCGGTTCCATTTGTAAATCCTTTTTCAGATCTTTCACTTGAAGCAAAAGCTGCATATGTTTTTGACGTACGTGAACAAAAAGTTCTTTTTGCACACAATGAAGAAGTGCAGTTGCCACTAGCTTCACTCACAAAGCTTATGGCGGCGCTAGTTGTACATACATCTCTCGACCAGAAAACAATCGTTAGTATTGACGCACATGCCATAGCAAAGGAAGGTGACAGTGGTTTCTCGATTGGAGAAAAGTGGCTTGTAACAGACCTGATAGATTTTGCACTGATCGAGTCGTCGAATGACGCAATAAACGCTCTTGCAAGTGTTGCTTCCTTTAAGCTTGTAGGAACAGATGACCCACGGTTACAAGAGAACGCATTTATACAGGAAATGAATAGAACAGCCAATAATGTTGGTCTCACACAAACATATTTTGTAAATGAAACAGGGCTTGATAATGGAGTGTATTTAAGTGGAGGGTATGGGTCAGCAAGAGATATGGCTCAACTTTTTGAATATATTCTTTTAGAGGCCCCTAATGTTGTTGCCGCCACACGGTATTCAGAACTTGACATTAGGTCATTTAGCTCCGTATATACGGCACATAATACAAATAACAGCATCGGATCTATTCCAGGACTTATTGCTTCAAAAACCGGATTTACCGATCTTGCAGGAGGCAACCTAATCATTGCATTTGATGCAGGAATTGGTCATCCGATTATTGTATCTGTCCTAGGTGCCACACGCGAAAGCAGGTTTACTGACGTTCATAAGCTTGCGGATTCAGCTTTTTCCTATATAAACCGCTGATATCGTATTTTGATGAGCAGGGCAAGAGCGGTATAATCATGGAGAAATCCTATGGTTATCGATTTTGTAAAGGTAGTTACCCCCGCAGCTTTGGCGTTTTTTGTCGGCATCATGCTTACACCGGTTCTTACGCACTACTTGTATAAGTACCGTGTATGGAAAAAAAAGCCTGGTAAGGTGGATATGGACGGCAAGGAGACTCCTATTTTCAACAAGCTACATGAAAATAAGGAGGTTGGTACGCCGCGAATGGGAGGTATTATAATTTGGTTTTCGGCACTTGTTACAATACTTGGTGTATTTTTGATTTCAAAATTCTTTCCATTTGAAATTACACAAAAACTTGATTTTTTAAGCCGTGACCAGACATGGCTTCCTCTTTTTGCACTAGTTGCGGGATCACTCGTAGGACTCCTTGATGATTTCTTAGAAGTTACCGGAAAAGGGAAGTACCTTGCCGGAGGGCTTTCTCTTAAAAAGAGACTTCTTATTGTAGGAACGATTTCACTTTTTATTGCATGGTGGTTTTATGAAAAACTTGAAATTGCAAGCATTGGAATTCCATTCTTAGGAGATATAAATATCGGTATATTTTTTATTCCTTTTTTCATTTTGGTAACTTTGGCACTTTATGCAGGCGGAATTATAGACGGCATTGATGGACTTTCGGGTGGAGTATTTGTAGCAATGTTTGCCGCATATGGTGGAATTGCATTTTATCAGGACCAAATAAATCTGGCAGCATTTGCCGCAACTGTAGTTGGAGCCATATTGGCATTTTTGTGGTACAACATTCCACCTGCCCGTTTCTATATGTCAGAAACCGGAACAATGGGCCTTACAATATCCCTTGCGGTTATTGCTTTTATGACAGACTCCCTTGGGGGAGGACACGGAGTATTTGTATTACCAATAATTGCATTTCCACTTGTGATAGCAGTTGGTTCGGTAATTATCCAGGTACTATCAAAAAAATTCAGAAAAGGTAAGAAGGTATTTATTGTTGCTCCAATACATCACCATTTCGAAGCAATAGGGTGGCCAAGCTATAAGGTTGCGATGCGTTTTTGGGTTATAGGGCTTATTTCCGCTCTTATAGGGCTTATTGTTGGTCTCATTGGATAATACAATGAAGAAAATTGATAGACCGCTCTTGATAACCGTTGCAACACTAATAGTTGTTGGATTTTTTATATTCACCTCTGCTTCACTTGGACTCCTTGCGCGAGAGGGGGCACACTTCTCGTCCGTTGCACTGAGTCAGATTGTATTTGGTATAGGACTCGGAACCGTTGCCCTTCTTATTACTTCAACTATTCATTATCGTTTTTGGCGAAAATATGCAATATACTTTTTTCTATTTTCAATTGCAGCAACGCTTCTCGTATTTGTGCCAGGCCTTGGTTTCTCGTATGGTGGAGCGACTAGATGGGTTGATTTGGGAATTATCACGTTTCAGCCTGCAGAGCTTTTAAAAATAGGTTTTGTTATATACCTTGCCACATGGCTTTCAGGGATTCGCGACAAACTTCATACATTTGCATACGGTGTTGTTCCTCTATTTGTGTTAATTGGAATTGTTGGTGGACTTTTACTAACTCAACCTGACACAGGAACACTGCTGGTTATTCTTGTGACAGCCATTGCGATGTTTATTGCTGCAGGTGCTCGTTGGCGTGAGATTGCAATTTTTGGAGGTATGGCAACCCTAGGTGTGGCAGTTCTAGCGTATACACGGCCATACATCATGGATCGTATCTTAACTTTTTTTAATCCCGCATCGGATCCCCTTGGTGCAAGTTACCAAATACAACAGTCCCTTATTGCTGTTGGATCAGGCGAGTGGTTTGGGCGAGGTTTTGGACAAAGTGTTCAAAAATTTCAATATCTCCCTGAACCAATAGGGGATTCTATTTTCGCAGTTGCAGCTGAAGAGTTTGGCTTTATTGGAAGCATGCTTCTTGTTGGATTGTTTTTATTTTTTGCATTTAGAGGTTTGACTGTAGCTGCACATGCCCCCGATTACTTTGGCGGGCTTTTAGCTCTTGGGATTGTTATACTTATAGTATCCCAGTCATTTATTAATATGGCGTCAATGCTTGGTGTTCTGCCACTCACCGGCTTACCGTTAGTATTTGTAAGTCATGGAGGGACAGCCCTTTTACTTGCCTTGGCATCAGTGGGAATACTTCTTAATATTTCAAAGTTTAAACGATCATGAAGATAGTGTTCACGGGAGGAGGAACGGGTGGGCACTTCTACCCGATAATTGCCGTTGCAGAAGCAGTGAGAAAAATCGCGAGGGAGCGCAAACTTCTTACTCCTGAACTGTATTACATTGCACCTCATCCGTATGATAAGCGCGCTCTCTTCGAACATGACATAGTTTTTAAAGCCAGTCCTGCCGGAAAGATCAGAACTTACATGTCAGTTTTAAATTTTTTTGATTTTTTCAAAACAGGGTGGGGGATTATACAAGCCACAGTACAGCTGTTCTTTATTTATCCGGATGTAGTGTTTAGCAAAGGAGGATACGCCAGTTTCCCAACTGTGTTTGCGGCACGAATACTTCGCATTCCAGTCGTAATACATGACTCTGATGCAGTTCCAGGCCGTGTTAATCTATGGGCTGGCAAGTTTGCAAGAAGTATCGCGGTTTCATATCCGGAGGCAATACAATTTTTTCCAACAGGACGAGTAGCACACACCGGTAATCCTGTTCGAAAAGAGCTTTTAACACTTGTAAGAGAAGGGGCTTTTGAATTTTTAAAACTAGATCCAAATACACCAACACTGTTTATTATAGGTGGCTCTCAAGGAGCGCAGAGAATTAATAATGTAGTTCTTGGAGCACTTAAAAATCTTGTACTCAGTTATCAAATCATTCACCAGACAGGCAAAAAACACTTAAAAGAGATGGAGATTACTTCGCGGGTTGTTCTTGAGGGAAGTAAGTATGCTCACAGGTATAAAACATTTGACCACTTAAACCCACTGGCTCTTCGCATGTCAGCTGGAGCTTCTGACCTTGTTATTTCACGTGCGGGATCTGGCGCTATTTTCGAAATTGCAGCATGGGGTAAGCCTGCAATTATCATCCCTATTCCAGAGTCTGTTTCTCGCGATCAACATAGAAATGCATTTGCATATACTCGTTCCGGAGCCGCAGTAGTGCTTGAAGAAAGCAACGTGACTCCAAACCTTCTTATTTCTGAAATTGACCGAATTATGAATAATAAAGCGCTTAGAGAAGAAATGAGTAAGAAAGCCGAAGCTTTTGCAAGACCAGAAGCCGCTAACGCTATTGCACGAGAACTATTAGCTATAGCAGTAGAGCATGAATCTAAATAAGAATTATTATGAGTGATGTAGTAACACGTATTGCACCAAGTCCAACAGGAAGTCTCCATGTGGGCACTGCGCGTTCTGCATTGTTTAACTACTTATTTGCACGAAAAAATAATGGAACCTTCTTAGGAAGGATAGAAGATACTGACAGAGCACGAAGTACTAAAGAATTTGAAGATGATGTTCTCGAAGGGCTTTCATGGCTCGGTATTAAGCCAGACGAATTAAACCGTCAATCTGAAAGAGGAGAACTCTACAAAGAATACTTAAAACAGCTCCTTGATAGTGGAAAAGCATATCTTTCAAAAGAAGAAAGTAAGATAAATCCGGGAACACAGATCGAAGTTGTGAGACTTAAAAACCCAGGATCTTCAGTATCGTTTGAAGATATGATTCGTGGAACGATAACTTTTGACACGGGGGAGCTCGGTGACTTTGTAATTGCCCGCAGTATTGATGATCCACTGTACCACCTTGCTGTCGTTGTAGACGATCACGAGATGGCAGTAACACACGTCATAAGAGGGGAGGACCATATTTCAAACACACCTAGGCAGATTCTTATCCAAAAAGCACTGGATATCCCACAACCATACTATGCTCATATTCCTTTAATACTGGCAAAAGATCGATCAAAACTATCAAAAAGACATGGGGCAACTTCAGTCAACGAGTATCGATCTCTTGGCTACTTACCGGAATCTATTATAAATTATCTAGCTCTTTTGGGATGGAATCCAGATGACAATCAGGAACTTTTTTCACTTAAAGATCTTATTCAGGCATTTGATATTGAAGAAATTCATAAAGGAGGTGCAGTTTTTGATATTGAAAAACTTAAATGGTTTAATCGAGAATACTTGAAACGTCTGTCACAAAGTGAACAAGAAGAAGGTATTGAAACATTCTTATCGCCCAAGATTACCGAATCAGAGGGCTATGACATTGTGCGTCTACGTAGAGTAACACCTCTTATTATAGAAAGAATTAGTGTATTTTCTGACGTGAAGATCTTGTCAGATGAAGGAGAGCTTGACTACTATTTTATTCGACCAACATACAAACCAGAATCTCTACTGTGGAAAAATGAAGGAACTCTTAATGATGTATGCTCCCACCTTAAACACTTGAGTACAATCTTGAATGCGCTTTCAGAAAAAGAATTTACACAACAGGATATCAAGAGTGCTGTTTGGGGCTACGCAGAAGAAAAGGGGAGGGGAACTGTACTGTGGCCGATGCGCTATGCTCTTTCAGGTAGAGACAAGTCACCTGATCCATTTGCGCTTGCTTCAGTTCTAGAAAAAAATGAGACATCGGCTCGTCTAGAATATGCGATAAAATTAACACAATGAAATGGGTTCCTCTTATAAAACTTGTATGTCTGTGTGCACTTATAGCATTCGTAAATACTAATTTACCAATATACGCATCGGAGATAGACGAGCTGGAGTCAAAAATCAAAGATCGTAATGCAAAAATTCAAGAGATTGAACGGGAAATTGACCAATATCAAAAAGAGCTCGTCGAGGTAGGGAAGGAGAAAAACAGTTTGGAAGGAGCTATACGAACGCTTAATGTGTCTAGACAGCGAGTATCAGCAAATATAAGGCTTACCGAAACTAAAATTTCAGCTACCAGCTTTGATATTAGTGAGCTAGGAGTAGATATTACCGACAAAGAACGTAGGATTATTCAAAATACCAAAGCGCTAGGGGAGACGATACGTCGTATAAATGAAATCGAATCAGACACTCTTGTGGAAGCCTTATTGGGCCATGATAATTTAGCTGAATTTTGGGACCAGCTTGAAACAATTCAACAATTTCAAACTACAATGCAATCCGATCTTGAACTTCTCTACGGACTTAAAGAAGACCTCGAAGAACAAAGGGGTATATCCGTACAAAAAAGAAATGAGCTTCGGTACTTAAAAGGAGAACTTTCGGATGAAAAGCACGTTCTTGATATAAATAAACAAGACAAAAAGGAACTTTTAGACATTACTGAAAATAAAGAGTCTAACTATCAGAAACTACTTGACGAAAAAGTTGCAGCTAGAGAAGCCTTCGAACGAGAGCTTTTTGAATTTGAATCACAGCTCCGTCTAGCAATCGATCCGTCCAGCATTCCACCAGTCGGAAGCGGTGTTCTTCGATGGCCTCTTGATAGTGTTTTTGTGACGCAATATTTTGGGAACACTCCGTTTGCAAGCCAAAACCCACAAGTATACAGCGGTAGCGGACATAATGGCGTTGACTTTAGAGCTTCTCCAGGCACGCGAGTTAAGTCTGCACTTACAGGAACTGTGGTTGGGACAGGGGACACAGACACCGTATGTAGAAACGCTTCATACGGTAAATGGGTACTGATAAAACACAATAACGGCCTTTCAACACTATATGCCCATCTATCTGGTATTAAAGCTGTTAAAGGACAGTCTGTGAATACTGGGGACGTAATCGGATTTAGTGGAAATACCGGTTACTCTACAGGACCCCACCTCCATTTTGCAGTATACGCAACACAAGGTGTACGAATCGATAATCTTAAAAGCCGTGTATGCCGTGGCACGTATACCATTCCGCTTGCAGATCTCAAAGCATATCTAAACCCACTCTCATATCTCTAGCCTGCCTGCCGCAGGCA
>CAJXDB010000019.1 GCA_913052285.1 uncultured bacterium
AAAAGCATTACAATCCCTTGAGCAACAATAGATATAGCAAACAGAGCAAGAGCGGCAGCGGTCAGTCGCGTATCATCCCAATCAAATTCCCCGGAACCTAAGATAACACGAACAATTTGGGCTCTCAAAACTACAAAAAGTGCAATTACAGGAAGTGACCAAAAAATAATGTGTCGTGCTGCAGTCGTAACCTGCTCAAAAAACTTTTCTTTCTCTCCATTCGAAAAAAGTTTGGCTAGCGTTGGAAATGCCGCTACAGAATAACTCACAGCAACAATTGATATAGGGATGCTTTGAAGATGGAAAGACAGATTAAATATTGCAATTGAACCGGGAGCCATGATAGATGCAAATGCCGCCATAAGAAGTAAAACAACTTGGTTTGCAGAGAGAGCAATAGTACGTGGTATAGATGCCGATGCGACGCGCCACACTTCAGCAAAATTAAAAGCAAAAGTAAATCTAGGAAAGAATTTGTTCTTGACAATAAATGGCACCTGAATAGCCATATGCATAAATGCTCCAAGAATCACACCGTATCCAAGCCCTAATATACCAAACGTCGGATAGAAAAATATAACACCAATGATAATTCCAACATTGTATAAGAGAGGTGAAATCGCGTATAAGATAAACTTTTGGTAGGTCTGAGTTACACTTGCATAGAGCGCAGACACACCGAGAAGAATTGGCTGTATTAAGAGAACTCTTGTAAGAAGTACCAGATCATTATAGAGAGCTCCTTCTGCTAATCCAGGAAAGAAGAAATTCAAAAATGTTGGGACTAAAAAGAATACCAATCCTGATACGCCGAGGATAAGAAGTGAAAAAGACGTAAATATACTACTTAAAAAGCGACGTCCTTCATCTCTAGAAGTCTCAAGTTTTTCTGCCAAAAACGGAATAAGTGCATAAACAGAAACAAGTGAAGCAATACTAACAAAAATAAGATCTGGAATGCGAAAAGCGGCATAGTACACATCCAGCAGCTCCCCCGCTCCAAAAGAATGTGTAAGAATTCGATCACGAATAAGTGCAAGAAGTCCTGAAAAAATTGCAAATAGACCAAGTAGATACGCCGCCTCATGTAGGCCACGTACTTCTTTGTGTATAAAATTTACAATTCGTCTAACCATTCAACAATATAACTAACACAAATAGTAAAACGACACAGATTTTATGTGCCTTTCTATTATGCACAGTCATGTAATTACTCTACAATTGGTAAGTTGTTACGTCCTTCCGGATTTGCGAGTTCACCACTGTCCGCAAACGGTGACCTTCCCTGACGTAGATTATCTATAATAAGTTTAATCTCATTATTATCAGGATTAAGTTTTTCGATACTTTCAAACTGGACAAGCGCCTCACTTGACTTTCCAACTCGATCGTACGAAAGGCCAAGGAAGTACCTAGCGTTTGAATATGAAGGGTTAAGTACAATCGCTCGCTCAAACGCCTCTATTGCTCCTCCGTTATTGTTTTGATTATATCTAAGTATTCCAAGCTGAAAGTATGCTACAGGATTGTTAGGATCAATAAGTGTCGCCGCTTCAGCAGATGAGATTGCTTCGCGAATGTTGCCTTCAGATGCCTCAATTTGTGTTAAGAGAAATATTGCCGCAGTATAATTCGACTTCTTTTCCAGAGCACTCGCAATATGTTCTCGTACCTTTTCTGTGTCCCCGTTTAGAACTTCAAGCTGTGCACGAGCCAAGTCTATTGCAGGGTTTGTCGGATTTAACTCTCCAGCTCTATCATATGCACGTTTTGCCGCAGAGTATGACCCATCTATCCCAAGCGGAACGACTGCTTGATATACACGACCAAGACTCATCCAGTTTTGGTAATTTGTCTCATCTATCTCTGTAGCTGTAATAGCTCCCTGTATTGTCTCAGTAAGAGCGGTTTGGAACTGACTTCGAAGCTCGTCAGAAGATACACCTTCTTGAGAAAGAATTTGATTAAGCCGGACAAGTGAGATGTCAGTTGCAAGACGAATATGACGATCTCCAGAAGCAATATTTATTGACTTCTCTACACTTTCCCCTGCTATTTCAAGATTGCCAACTACATTAAAAGCAGTTAGACCACGCTGTAAATACCAAGCCGATACATATCGTCCTCCAACCAAATACAGCGTTCCAATACTTGCTAGAAGCAGTAGTGTGAGAGCAAGAACCGAAACAAATCCGAGGCGCGGATTTTCTGCAAACGACACTTCACGAATTTTATATAGCGGTGTAGATCTCAGCGAAGCAATAAATAACCCAGTAAATACAAAAGCAAGTGCAATAACAACTATATTTGGAAGGTAGAAAATACTAAACACCCACAAATATGCACTTGAAAGAAATGTAGAAAGTGTAAAGTAATACGATGATCTATCAGTCATAGGTCCGGAAATTAGTGCACGGAATCCCATATAAAGAAAGATTATAAAGAACGCTATCCATGATATTCCTCCAACTATACCGGTTGTCACAAACGATGTCGGTACAAACCCTATACCTGAATTGAAATCAATATTCCAGAATAATGTGCTGTTTATACCCTCCGGCTTGAAAAGTGCCCACTGTTTTGCAAACGTATTTGGCCCTGACCCAAATACTAAATTATCTTCATATGTTTCTTTAGTAATTGAGATTGTGCTTTGCCACGATGGTCGTGCTTCAAGCTGAACGGTATTAAATGTTTCAGAGAAGAAATTTCCAAGTGCTGTACCTTGCACCAAAAATACAATAGACACCGCAAGCACAACAAGAGTTGCAACAGTAAGCTCGATGCTTCTGCGCTTACTTGCCGCCAAATCATTTTCCTGCGCCATTCTATGTTTCCAGAAAAGTCTACCTTTAGAAACAATATAAACAAAAAAGCCAAGAGCAAATAATCCTACAACAAGCCACGCAGTGAAGAAATTGACTACAGCAAGAAGAAGTATTGCAAGCACAAGTGCCGTATATAGTATTAGTTTATGAACTTTACCTAACGTTAGTCCTCCAAGAGAGACGAGAGAAAGAACGATTATAAGTCCATAGAAAATCGCTAAGTCATTCCACTTACCAAGAAGGTTGTCTACCGGAGTTGTAAATACACCAAATGAAAGAATTTCAGGACCGCCAATAAGCCGAATACTTTGAAATAGTGCGAGGATAATAAACGATATGAACAGTGCGAAATATATCCTTAAAATTTCCTTTTTTGTTGTAACGAGAATTGAGACAAGTGATAATAATAGTGCCATTACCGTCATGAATCCAAAAGTATCAACTTCAAAACGCTGACCTACTAATGAAAATAAAGTTGTGTTCCCCAACAATGATGAGATGAAGTAGGAAATAGGTAGTGCCCACGGAATCAAGAACAGAATATTTCTAGAAAATATAGCCGTACCGCTTTTAAGCCGTGCAACTATAAAAAGAATAAATGTACTAAGAACTGCAAGCACTATGAGTAGTGTTTTTGTAAACTGGAATGGCGCTGACTCAGACGGAATAAAGAAAATTGGAAGTAGAAATATAAGAGCTGTAAGAACCCATAAAGCGATATTGTCTAACTGTTTTGGAAGTCTGGATTCTCTCAAGGTAGGGAGTGTATTTTCCTGCATATAATAGTATTAAATTATTACAATATAATGCTGTAATTATAACAACTGCAGTCACAGGTACAAATCCACTATAAGGTATTGCAAATAAAGACTTTTGTGGTATACTTTTTTAAGTTCTTATATTGGATAGTTACGCCAATTTTGCCTGCCGAAGGTGGTTGCGACATTGGTGAGGAAAGTCCGAACACTCGCCAATTTTTCCTGCCGCAGGCAGCTGCAAAATTGAGCGTCCGCCGAAACACTCTTGAAGGCGGACCCGCCGTCGCTCTTGCGAGCTATGGCGGATGCTCAGTCTCGCAACCACCTGCGGTGGGCGAGATTGGCAGACAGGTAGCGGGTAACACCCGTCGCATGCAAATGTAGAGGTGCGAGCAGAGACGATTTTACCTGAAAAGGTAAAATCGCCCTCCGAAGCTTTATGCGAAGGAGGGCGCAGATTGGCTATACCGTGAGTCCTCCTACGCCAAGGCTACGGAGGATTGACCGAAGGCCAAAGTGAAACGGCAAAATCCTTACCCGAGTGCAAGGCCGTGCTCCAATTTTCTTCGCCGGAGGTGATTAGAAAATTGAGAGTCCACCGAAGCTTTATGCGAAGGTGGACCCGCCTTCGTTCGCAAGAGGCGAACTATGGCGGATACTCAATTTCTTGACATCGCTTCGCGCTGGAGAAATTGGCAGAGTGCCGCATGACCCGTCAGGCAACTGACGAGGCTAGATAAATGACTATCTCTTCTTCGCTTTTTGAGCTACGAAGGGCAAGCGCCAATTTTGGTACTTGTCCTACGAAGCCTTGACGTAGGAGGACAGAATTCGGCTTATAGATATAAGAACGAACAACATGAAAAGTTCCCGTTAACGCGGGAATTTTTCATTGCTACTCAATTTCACACGTACCTCCAGTACATGCGAGCTCTTTTTTCATTTCAGTCTCATCCTGAAGCTCGTACGTAAGTAATTTTGAATAATCAATGGCACTGAGCCGTTCTACACGGTCTTCATACTCTTTTTTTGTAATCTCTTCGTAAGGAGCAAGTTGATAAACATGCTTACTTCTTGGAAGAAACGACAACCCTCCAATGATTTCCCAGTTTTCATAAAGCCACCCACCAACGCCAATCCATTCATCTTCACCAACAGATACAGTAACTGACGGATTGTGTTCCGTATAATTTTCCTTAACAACTTTCCAATGCTCTAACTGCTTAGATGCCGTTAAATCATTTTTATAAATTGAACCTTTTGGAGACTTAACTGGAAATTCAAGTACATACGTGTTCGCAGTATCTTTAGACTGTCCAACTTCCGGATAGTACGGTACCCCCTGATCTCTAAGCATCTTAAATAACGAGTCTGTTGCAGAAATTCTTATTCGACGCACGTAGTATGGAGCATGACGTGGATGCATACCCGACGCACAATTAACCATTTGGGAAACAGTTCCAGACGGCTTCACACAAGTGATGCACGATGATTCGTTAATTCCAAAACGTTTTGCGTACTGCTTGTTTATTTTAATTGTCTCCGCACGAAGTCGCGCTAAAATTTTTGAGTCGCGTGAAGCATCTGAATCCCATTGACCTGTAACAGATACACCAAGCAGTCTCTCTTTTTCACAACTCTTCTTCCAATCTTCAGAAAGATAACTGAAATTGGTAAGCGTTGACTGGTATGTGCCTAGTATCGTTGCAATACGAATTTTTTTGATAAGTGTTTCTTTTGTGTCATTCTTACGAGCAATAACTTCTGTTAAGTTACAAAATTGTTTTGACTGTAATATTATCTCTCCGCACGGATTTGTACCAGGGTCTCCCAACGGTCCTTTATCAGTTGCTTTCTTATATTTCTTGTGAAGAAGTTCTCGACGACGTTCCGGAAGTGTTTTTTCCAAACCTCCGCGATTAAATATACCTCTCTCTCCTGCTCCACTTTTCATAAGAGAAATCCATTCGTCCATAAACTCTTCATTTGATGGCCGCCTCTCATATACTGCAGAGTTATTAGCCATTGATCGCTGTGGTTCGGTAAGATAAAATTGTCCCTTTTTTGCATCGCGCATCCCCTCATCGTCAAGATCAGAAAGTGAAATCATCGCACTACGGCGTACTCCCCCTGCCACAATCGCTTCTCCGATCTTGCAGATTATGTCATGAGCATCTAGGTTGCTAAGCCTTCTTCCCTGCCGTGCAAGTATTTTTTCACGAGTAAAATTAAGGCATGACCTAAGCGGATCAGGCCCTGAAGCCTTACCACCCATTGTCTTTAGACGTGCACCAGCAGGTCTGATTTTAGAATAATCAAACTCTATATCCTTACCAGAAAACCAGATTTTAAGCCCCAGTGTAAGAGCGTCACACCACCCTTCCTTTGAATCAATAATAGTATGTGTTTTAAGACTTTCACCGGATTGAGGTTTAATTTGCGGCAGTGCCTGAATATTTTTACTCTCAACCGCAAACCCAACTCCTGCGCCAGACGCAGACACATACATGATTTCAGCAAAGTCTTCTAACTTTGTTGGTGCAATAAATGAACAGTTGTATGCAGTGACATTGCATCGTTTTGCAGCCTTACCTGAAAATTGCAATAGACGCATAGATGGCATTGCTTCATGATTTAAAATTGCTTCTCTTACTTCCGTGTATTCTTTTTCCGTTAATTTTTTTCCAAGATTTTCACGCATGAAATCAATATAACGGTCAACGGTTTCAATCCAAGTTTCTCTTCTGTTTTCAGTTTCATTCCATCTCGCATACGTTCTCAAGTACACAAACTCACCAAGTGGATTGTTTTTAAAATACTTTTTACTTTTTTGTACTAATTCTTTTACTTGTTCCGGAACACTAACTCCCTGATCACGAAGTCGTGCTCGTTTGTCCCTATACAAAATATATCCTTTTGATGTTGCAACATAATCACTTAAGATTAACTCTTTTTCTACTGTATCTTGTATTCCTTCAACTGTTGGAAGAAAATTTCGATACTTTCTAGCGATACGAACAGCATCAGCCGTAACTTTATGTGCTACAAGCTCCGCTTCTTCCTGTGAACCTTCACCAGTCGCAAGCATTGCTTTATAAATTGCTTTAGCAATGCGCTCAAAGTCAAACGAAACAATTGAACCATCACGTTTTTGTATTTGAGGAACAAATTCAGTGTACCTTTTCAAATCAGCACCACTTTCTTTTCCTTTAGAAGTGCTGGAATGAGAACTCAAACCTGTCTCGACTCTATCTTTTTTCGATTCTTTCTTTTCCGTTTTAAGCATATGTATATAGTTAAAGTTTTTATATTCGGAACTTAATTGTATCGCACAAAAATACTTTTCGGAGTGGATAACTGTTCGAAAAAGCACTAAGAAATAGAAAGAAGTCAGTGTAAATACTCTTGCTAACTTTTTTTCAAAAGGACAAAAATATTTTATCTATTTTTACTAAAGGTCACCTTATCACCAATGGAAATATTGAATATTTCTACAAATCCGGAGGTCATTTCTAGAATATACAAGGAAGGACTCTCTGGTTTAAATATTTCAGGAAATGAATCAGGGCTTGCACCAGATTTTATATCAATAATACTGCCACTTTCGTCAATCCATATTATATCAATGGGAAAATTCATATCTTTCATCCAAATTCCATACAAATCGGAATACTCAAAAGAAAACAACATGCCTTCACCTCTTGGAAGCGCACTTCTTTTTGACAAACCCATACGACGAAGCTCCGGAGTATCCATTACTTCAACTGAAATTGGTACATTGCCAACATATATAGTGGAATATACTGATTTATCAAGCACGTCTGTAATAATGGAGTCGTCCTTAGCAATAAACCACACTGAAATAAGTACAGGAACAAGTAGTATTAAAAGTATTATGATTGTTTTCTGCATGTCTTTTATATAATTACATAATTGTCCTTTAGAAAAACAGCTCAGAATATCATAGAGAGGATGGCTTGCCTGCCGCAGGGTGGGATTCGGTCACCCATCGCTAAGTATAATTGTTCACTTCGTTCCAATTCTACTAAGCGTGCTCGACCCCGACTCAAAATAAAGTCTGGGAGACTTTATTTTTCCGTCTTTCGAATCCCATCCTTTCTCGCGTAATGATAATTTGCTCAAACAGCATAAAGCTGTTTTTGCAAATCATTACGGAGAGGATGGGATTCGAACCCATGAAGGGCGTGAACCCTTACTCGCTTTCCAAGCGAGCGCCTTCGACCACTCAGCCACCTCTCCAAAATATACTGCGCCTGCTTGTAGCAGGCAGGTATTTTGGCCTTCGGACGAGGTGGCTTCGGGTCGTCCTCCTTCGGAATAAACAGAAAGCAGTTTCTGTTTCTACCACTCAGCCACCTCTCCAAAGTGTCCTTTAGTGTCCTTTACAAAAATGTCCTTTACATGTACCTATACATAATAACATATAAATAAATTCAAAAGGCGGCTCGTTTCCGAACCGCCCCTCCCAAAATTACTTAATCGTTATGTCTCCGGCGCGCTGACCTCGGTGCTTTGCGCGACGTGGCGTACCGATGAAGCGAGATGGATTTTGATGTGAAGGGGTAAATTGAGATCCCTTTCTCTTCCAAGTCCTCCATGCTTCAGCGTAATTGATTATTTCAGAGAGATCTTCGGGATCCTCTTCTTCAATTGGAACTCCGTTTCTAAGAATTGTAGTCATCATTGCCCCCTGTTAAGTAGACACCTTCCGTGCACAATATAACATATTAAAGTAGGAAGTCGAACTACCGCAATTCATTCAAAACAATCGATCTGAGCTTGTTAAGAGCTACTATTCTAGGATTTAAGGCCTCGTGTTCTACATCAGAGAGATCGCTATACATTTTCTGATACTCTGTAATGTACAGTAGCCCCCTATATGGTAGACATCCTTCACACTTTTTTGGTTTTCCTTCAATATTTGATATATGTTCTTAAATGTAAAACTCTGAAATTTCCCTTCGGGACGTTGCACTAAATTTCAGCCCTTCGGGGAATATAACAAGGATTATGAGGTTACGAAGTCTTGCAGACTTCTTCACCCAAATTTTTTGTTCCACTATCGCTCCACAAAAAACTTCAGATATGCCGAAACGTTATACGCAATTCAAAAAATATTTTTCTTAATGTATAACGAAGATAGGCTTTCTAAAAATGGGAATAAATTTGATTTTCTTTTTATTCCGAATATTCACAAAAGAAAATAAATTGATATAATAAAAATACAAACATTTATAAATTTTAATTTTTAATTTAATAATTATGGAAATAACAAC
>CAJXDB010000020.1 GCA_913052285.1 uncultured bacterium
TTGCCATAAATGCGTCGTTAACAGGACACTTAGTACTTTCAACACTCCATACGAATTCTGCGGCGGGTGCTATGCCAAGACTTCTTGATATGGACGTTGAACCATTTCTTCTTGTTACTACCGTAAATGTAATTATTGCTCAAAGACTTGTTCGACGGCTCTCGAATAATAAGGAGAAACATGCACTCACAAAAAGTGAACTAGAGCGACTTGAAAAAACTGTTAATCTAGACAAGATCCTTGCAGATCTAAAAGAGGAAAAAATTATTGAAAAGGGTGCGACATGGAAAGATGTTTCGTTTTGCAAACCAAAATCCAGCGAAGACTCTCCTGATGGATATAGTGGTCGTGTTGGTATACATGAGGTGCTTGAAATGTCAGATACTATAAAAGACTTAGTTATGAAAGGAGCGACTGCCGATGCTATAGAAAAGCAGGCACGCTCGGAGGGAATGAGCACCATGATTGAAGACGGTATTTTTAAAGCTGCACAAGGTGTTACTACCATTGAGGAAGTGTTACGTGTAGTAAGTGAATAATATATGCCAGAGTTTCATTACAAAGCTTTAGGAAAAGACGGACAAGAATATGAGAATACTGTGGTATCTAGCGCACTTCCCCGATGACTTACAAGATGGATTGTGCATCCGGTTATTATCTCGCCAGCTTGGAGAGTATCTCGTACCGCATTTGCTCCCTTAAACTTGGGAAGTAGCGATGGATGAGAGTTAATTATCATTCCTTCGTAGCTTGTGAAGATTGTCGTCGAGAGGACCGTCTTAAATCCTGCCATGACGACAACTTCAATTTCATGAGCGAGAAGCACGCTAAGAAGGAATTCTGTAAAGTGTTCGCGGTTAAAACTCTCACTAAAGTCGTCCCGCTCAATGATTATACTTGGGACGCCTGCTCTCGGACCAACCACTTGAGCTGCACGGCATGGTCGATCGGAAAATAGTAGAGATACGGGAATACCGTCTCCAATTATTGCCTCGGTGAGTGTTCCTTCGCCGGAGGCTAAGATAGCAAGTCGTTGTGACATTGGTACCTCCTCGTTAGTGTGATTCTATCGCAAGAGCCTCTCCGTCACACCCACATACTCTGCAATCACAGTGGATGTAGACAGATAGACCGGTTTTTGACTCCTCGTTATGCCTCACAGTTAAGGAGACGATGCAGTCCCCCTTATCTGCAGCAAGAGTTCCACACTGTGGGCAAGAAAGTTCAATTTCCTCGGGAAGTGTAACTGATCCCATTCTCGCTTTCAGTAACTGGGCGAGTCCAATTCTCGTCGTACTCATCTTGACGCTCCTTTTTGTCTAGCGAGACTATAGCATAGAGTTAATTTTTCACATATATACCGCTGTTTTGGTGTGTTATTATTCAGTTTATGAAGAAAAAGATTGTCATTGCCAATTGGAAAATGAATCCTTCTACACTTGCAGAGGCAAAGAAGCTATTTATTGGAGTAAAAAAACGCGCTGGACGGCTTAAGGGTGTAGAGACGGTAATATGTCCTCCAGATGTTTATCTTACAGAACTTAGAAAGTTTTATATTGGACAGAAAATTAATTTTGGTGCTCAGGATGTATTTTGGAAAACTGAAGGGTCATATACAGGACAGATTAATGCAGAACAGCTTACAAGTGTTGGAGCTTCGTATTGTTTGGTTGGGCATTCGGAGAGGCGAGCTTTTGGGGATACTAATGAGATAGTAAATAAAAAGATACACGAACTTATTAAGAAAAAGTTTACTGTTGTATTGTGTATTGGTGAAGATGAGCGAGATACACATGGACGTTATCTACGTTTCTTGCGTGAAGAATTGGCACAAGGACTTAAAGATGTATCAAAGTCGGATCTTAAAAAGATAGTTATTGCATACGAGCCGATCTGGGCTATAGGAAAAAGTGCTGGTGATTCTATGAAGTCGGAAGAAATACATGAAATGGTTATTTTTGTACGCAAAGTTCTCACCGAACTTTATGATGAGAAACTTGCTAGAAGCGTACGCGTTTTATATGGAGGATCAGTTGAAAAAGATAATGCGCATGATCTAATTTCTGGAACTGAAATTTCAGGATTTTTAGTTGGACACGCAAGTCTTGACGCAGACAATTTTAATACAATATTAGAAACAGTAGATTCAAGTACATGAGACTGCCGGACGTTCGATCTATTGAAAAATTCACGGAACGATGGGTGCTCCTGCGCGCGCCTTTGAATGCCCCTATTCTTGAAGGGTATGTAACGAGTAATTTCCGCATTAAGAGTTCTATTCCTACGATTAGGTATTTAAGTGAACGCGGTGCGCGTGTTGTACTTTTAAGTCATGTAAGTGGTGATTTGTCCGGAACAATTGAACCTGTATACCACGAGCTCAAAAAACACATTGACGTTTCATTTGTTCCTGATGTTCTAGGAGAGGGAGTACAGCGGGCGATTGATAGTATGCGCGATGGAAACGTTGTGCTTCTTGAAAACATTCGTCGTGCAGATGGAGAAATAGAAAATGACAAAGGACTAGCTGAAAAACTTGCAACGTTTGGAAATTTCTATGTAAACGATGCCTTTGGAGTGTCGCACCGAGTACATTCTTCAGTTGTAGCAATAACAAAATTTCTTCCAAGCTATGCTGGAATTCAGATGCAAAGCGAGGTAGATCACCTTCTTAAAGCTAGGAAACCAACCGGTACATCTATTGCAATTCTCGGAGGAATGAAATTTGATGCAAAGGAACCGCTTGTGGAAAAGTTCTTAGGTTCATACGAACGAGTGGCTGTAGTGGGGGCTCTTGCAAACAGTTTTTTAAGAGCACGCGGATATGAAATAGGACTTTCACTAGCGTCAACAGCAGATACGGCGCAGAAACTTGTGCAAAGTGAAAAATTGATACTTCCGGTTGACGTTGTTGTGGAAAGCGGTGGACATACAAGTACAAAAAACGCTGATCAGGTAGCACCTGATGAAACAATTGTTGATGTAGGTCCTGAAACGGTTGCACAGTTAGCACATATTGTTGAGAACTCATCGTATGTACTGTGGAACGGGCCTCTTGGAAAGTATGAGCGTGGATATGGCAAGCCTACAGAAGAGCTTGCGAGCGCTATTGCTGGATCTCGGGCATATTCGGTTATAGGCGGAGGTGACACCATTGCTGCAATCGAAAGTTGTGGCCTTGAAGACCAGTTTTCATTTGTTTCAACGGGGGGCGGGGCAATGCTCCAGTTTCTTCTTGACGGTACTCTTCCCGGCATCGAAGCACTTAAATATCAACACTAGAGCTCACTCCGAATTTTTTCTCCAACTTTACCTATTTCACCGTCTTTATACGATACTCTTTTTTTCCAGTGCTTGAATGAGTCTCCTTCGAACCGCGGAACGATGTGAATGTGTGAATGAAAAACAATCTGTCCTGCAGCAGGGTCGTTATTCATCATAATGTGAATTCCGTCTGCTTTCAGTGCTTTTTTGATAGCTGGTGCCAGCTTTCGTACCGTTTTCATCATTGAGGCAAGTGCCTTTTCGTCTATGCTGTATATGTTTTCCGAATGTTTCTTTGGTACCACAAGTGTGTGACCATGGTTTGACGGATTAATATCAAGAAATGCAAATGTGTCCTTATCCTCGTAGATTTTTTCGCTAGAAAGCTCTCCTTTAATGATTTTCAAAAACAAATCGTCCATATCAAATATAGTACACGAGTCTTCTCTCTATCCCAATATTTGCACAAATTATGATTTTAGCAGTACACAATTGCGCCATATTGCACTATACTAAACCTTACGATTCATCGTAAGGTTTAGTTGTGATTACAAAGTTATATATGCCTCAAATTTCTAAAAAAGCCCTCGATAGAAAGACGTTTAATCAGGTTTATGATCGATTTTTACGCACCGTACTTGATTTGGAGCGCGGAACTAAAGGACGTTCATTTCTGGGGGAGCTCTTTACACCAACAGAAAGGGTAATGCTTGCAAAACGTCTCTCTATTCTCTTCCTGCTTTCTGATGGCACTTCTATCTATAAAATTCAACATATTTTAAACGTTAGTCCGTCAACAGTTGCGCGAATGGCGAAATCAATGGACCGTGGAGGATATGCCGGTGTGGCAAAGATTATTCGCAGCAAAAAGTGTCAAGATCTGTTCTGGAAAGAAATGGAGGAAGCTCTTCGTTTCGGAATGCCATCTATGGGAAAAGATCGATGGAAGTGGTTCAATGAGCTTTATCCAGCTTCTTCTGTCAGCAAAAAACCTTACGATTCATCGTAAGGTTTTGTGTGAGGATTATATACAGTATGCTTGTGTTGTAGTATTTATTTCATGAAGAGAATTACAGTATTCACAGATGGAGGGGCAAGAGGGAATCCAGGACCTGCTGGAGCTGGAGCGGTTATTTTTGATGAAAATGACTCTGTACTTAAAGAAGTTTCGAAGTTTTTAGGGCGTCAGACGAATAATTTTGCTGAATATGAAGCAGTTATTCTTGGTCTTCAAACTCTTAAAAAAGTTTTAGGGAAAAAGAAACTTAAAGAGTATAAAGTAGAGGTAAAACTTGATAGCGAGCTTGTTGCGGAACAGTTGTCGGGTTCGTATCAAATAAAAGAAGCGTCACTCATTCCACAATTTATTAAAATTCACAACATGCGCATTTCTGATTTTCCAAATATCTCTTTTACTCATATACCGAGAAGTGAAAACAAGAAAGCTGACAGACTTGCTAATGAGGCAATGGATAAAAAAGGAGAGACAAAAAAGTTAAAGCTCTAGTATGCACAAACTAAAACTCAGAGAGATAAAAGAAATTGCAAAACAAACCTTCGCTTTTTATTTTGAAAAACCGGAAGGGTTTGAATACTCTTCCGGACAGACTATGCGGCTCAAGCGCCCTGGAAGTGATGAGAGCAAAACGTTTTCAATGGCGAGTGCTCCGCATGAGGACGATCTGGTCTTTGCGGCGCGTCATCGTGGTTCACAATTTAAGAAAGTATTAGTTGGGCTTAAAGCCGGTGCTATAGTAGAAGCGGATGGTCCACTTGGAGAGCGGTTTGTCTTGCATGAAGACACGAATGTTCCCGCTGTATTTATTGCTGGAGGGGTTGGCATTACACCGATTCTTTCAATGCTCTCACATATTACTCAAAAGAAACTTCCGTATCAGGTAACACTTCTCTATTCTAATCGCCGCGAGGAAGATATACCGTTTCTTACGGAGCTCCGCGCTATTGGAAAGGAACACGATAACATTAAAGTAGTGCAGACATTGACCAGAGATTTTAAAAAAGACCCGGCATGGGAGGGAGAGCGTGGATATATTGATGAGGGAATGCTAAAAAAACATATACAAGATATCAGTAAACCTATTTTTTACATCTCTGGGTCTCCCATGATGGTGGTTGGTGTGAGGAACTTGCTTGAAAAAGTTGGGGTACCGGATAACCATATTCTTACTAAGAAATTTACGGGGTATTAATATCCACTTTGTTCTATCTCGCTCTTGTGATATAAAAACTTCAGGCTCGAAATATGGGAGGCGACGATGAACTTTGAGGTGCAGATTCAGAATTATCGTCTTACCACAGCGGAAATTTTGTACCACTTGCCAGATGCGGTACACCTTCTGCAAATGTATCTCTGGCGGGAATATGATAAGACGCCAGAGTTTCCAGTACTGCGAAAATTTCTGGACTTTTGGGAAAGAAACCTTGACGGGAAATTGCACTCAGTTCGGGTTGCAAACTCGTTCATTATAACGCCTGGAGAGGTTCGCAGTTTTGAAACAGAGTTTCGTTTCCACTAACCGCGGCGCTTTAGCGCCACGGCCTTTTCTTTTGATATACTTTTTTCATGCGCGATCTCTTCCTATTTATTCTTTTGGGTGGATTTGCAATAGGAGTTCTTGTTCGCTCACTTGTTCCCGCCGAAGCAGGCTCTGCTTTCGGCGGTAGTTTTGTATTTGCCAGTTTCCTACTACTTCTTTCAATTGCTCTATTTATTCTATATTTCGTACTTAGTAAACAGAAAACAATTTTATATATCTCATTATTTATTATTGCAGCAGGACTTGGAGTACTTAGATTTGATATTGCGGACATAGATAGGGGAGATCTTATTCTTGACAGCCTTGTCGGAGCACATGTTGTGTCGGAAGGAATTATAGTGGACGAGCCGGATGAAAGGGAAAACAGCACACAGCTCATAGTTCGTTTAGAGAATGTTTTAGGACACAGTGTCAATGAAAAAGCTCTTGTGGTTTCTGACTCGTATCAGAGTTTTTCATATGGAGACAAAATTATACTTGAAGGAGAACTTAAAAAGCCAACGGGTTTTGAAGGAGATGACGGAAGATATTTTGATTACGCTTCTTTTCTTGCAAAAGACGATATTTTTTATCAATTCTTCTTTCCAAAAACCGAATTTGTTTCAAGCGGACACGGAAATAAAATAAAACAAACTCTATTCAGTTTTAAACGTGCACTTCTTGAAAATATAACGCGTGTTATTCCAGAACCAGAGTCGTCACTTCTCGGTGGACTAGTCGTCGGCGCAAAACAATCCATGGGAGAAAAACTTCTTGAAGATTTTCGAGCAACTGGAATTATTCATATTGTAGTTCTCTCCGGCTACAACGTCACAATTGTTGCCGAAGCTATCATGCGTTTTTTCTCACCACTTCCGGCAGCTTTTGGAATGAGTTTTGGAGCCGGAGCAATAGTGCTCTTTGCAATTATGACCGGTGCGTCAGCCACTATTGTTCGCGCAAGTGTTATGGCTCTTCTTGTGATCCTGGCTCGCGCAACCGGACGTACGTATGCTATAACGCGGGCTTTGTTTTTGGCTGGGTTTTTTATGATTCTTCACAATCCAAAAATTCTTGTATTCGACTCATCTTTCCAGCTTTCCTTCATGGCAACTATAGGGCTTATTTGGCTTGCGCCTCAAATTGAAAAGTATTTTAAGTTAGTGCCTACAAAGTTTCAGCTTCGCGAGTTTGCTGTTGCCACCATTGCAACTCAGTTATTCGTGCTTCCTATGATTCTTTTTAAGATGGGTGAACTTTCTTTAGTATCTCTTCCGGTTAATCTTCTGATTTTGCTGTTCGTGCCTCTTACAATGCTCTTTGGATTCCTTGCATCTCTTGCCGGATTTATACATATGCTGCTTGCTATTCCTTTTGCATACATTACGTATGCTCTTCTAGCCTACGAGCTTAAAGTCGTTGAGTTATTTGCCTCGCTTCCATTCGCGTCTGTTCATATTGATTACTTTCCACTTTGGGCGGCGCTTTTCATGTACTCACTTTACGGACTTTTCATCTGGCGTCTCTATAAAAAGTAGTCTTTATTTTATATAAAACAAAAATCATACGATATATCGTATGATTTTACGTGACTATCTCAACCCAAAAACCTTACGATTCATCGTAAGGTTTTTGTTTCAGTTGTTTACACATTTAGACGGTACGGCGTGCCTGTATTAGCGATTTGCGTTTGTAAATCGTTTCTCTATAACTCCCCAATTAAGGTTTGCAAGAAATGCATCAATGTATCTTCCTTTCTCGGCGGGTGTGTAATCAACCATGTATGCATGCTCCCACATGTCCATTGCTAAAATAATTGGAAGTCCCCCGAGCTGTCCGAGTTCGTGATCGCCTACCCATATGATATGGTGGGTGCCCACTTTTTGATCAAAATATACAACGGTCCAGCCGATGCCGCGGGACATTCCAACGTCCTTAACGTGTTGTATAAACTTCTCCCAACTTCCATACTTCTCTCCAGCTGATTTTGCAAATGCTCCGTCTTGATCTGCCGGAGTAGCACCATTCTCCAACTGCTCGAAGTAGTACTCGTGCATACGCATACCGTTAAATTCAAAGGAAAATCGGCGGCGAAGTTCAGAGCTTGTGTACGGATGCTGTTCCTGAAGTTTGGCAAGCTCGTCTTTAAGGAGATTGACATGCTTTACGTAGCCACCATAGAGACCTAAATGAACCTCAACTTGCTTACTTGAGATTCCCTTAAGCTCCGGAAGATTAAATTTTTGTTCTTTATAGGTCATTGTTTTTAAAGTATATCACAGCGATAGTCCACTATTGCCTTATTTAAAAACCTTGTTACTGTCTTTGTAGACGATCATTGCAACAGCTTATGAGGTTGGTCATGACGACGCGTACCTTAAGAAGACTGGCCTCTGAACTCCATTGGGGTTATATCGGCTGGTTTCTGTTTCTGCACTTAATGGTCCCAGTGTCTGTCCTGTATGGGATAGCGGGGCCAATTGAGCTAGGACCGATCACGTCGACGTTTTCGTGGGAAACAGTGCTTACCGCATACGTGCTCTATCTATACGGACACATCTCAATCACGACTGGCATTCATCGGTTCTTTACTCACGGAGCTTTCCAGGCAAAGCGCTGGCTTCAATGGTTTTGGCTTGTTGGGTTCTCTGCTGTTTTTCAGGCGCCGGCGCTATGGTGGGTTGGGAAACATACTCGTCATCATGCCGATGCTGATACTCCCGGCGATCCGCACTATATCGACCGAGGATTCTTCTGGGCTCATATGGGGTGGCTATTCTTCAAACAGTCAATCCATCCTGAAGATAATAAGTACGTCAAGCACTTGGCAAAGGTCAAGGAGGATCCGCGCCGACTCCGTCGTGTATCATGGCAACGTGATCATTATTGGAAACTCGCTGTGGTTGTTGGGCTGGTCTTACCAACTGCCGTATGTTGGGTCGGGTGGGGAGATCCGATCGGCGGACTCTTGATCGGCGGGGTTT
>CAJXDB010000021.1 GCA_913052285.1 uncultured bacterium
CTGGAAAGAAGTGGAAGAAAATGATCAAACTTTTTCTGGTTTTCCTACGTTAGAATTTTGTCCTTATGCTCCCAATGACCCAAGTGGTTGTAGTACTTTTAATAGTAAATCAATACAGCTACCAAGCCAGATAAAAGTTAAAGAATACACTTCCCACATTAAACATGATCCACCCATTCGTTATGGTGAGTCTGTAGTATTTAAAGACTTCCCAGAATTCTACGATAATAAACTCCACGAACTTGGTTTTAATACCAACACATTCTATGGAAAAACCTATCTAGAACTACCGAGATTTGGTGGTTTTTTGCGTGTTTCTCTTGGTTATAAAAACTATGGGAACCTCGAGAAGACTATTGCACTTTACGGACGTATCGAAGATGAAAAAATACAATTTGTGAGAATTCAAACAGATATCCTCGACACATCAGACTGTCCAGAGGATCCTAAGGACCTTTTTGGTAAGTGTAACTTAAATACAGAAGAAATATACGAAGTGATTGTAAGTGACGAGATACCACTTTTGGATATTTCTCAAGTTGTCTCAATACCGTTTTCCAGTCCGAACTTAACAGATTCTATTCCTCTCTACCCAGGTCTTGACTGGAAAGAAGTCACGACTGATGATCAAAATTATACTAGTTTTTCAATTCTCAAATCTTGCCCATATGGTGAAGAGTGTTACCTCAACGATAGAGACACTGTATATTTGCCTGATTCTGTAAAAACAAAGAAATACGTTGCATTTATTAGACATGATCCACCTATTCGTGGCGGTGAATCTATAGCGTTCAACAACTTTTTAGAATTCTACAGAGAAAAACTTCCTGAGTTTGGCCTAAACACAGGTACTAAATTATATTTACAAGAATACGGTGTAACTCTAGGTTTTTGGACTGGTGAGAAACAGAATCAGATTATAGAAAATTATGCCCGAATCAATGACGGTAAATTAAAGCTCGTAATGATTCGAAGAGACAGTTATGACACCTCGAAATGTCTAGGACAGCCAAAAAATATTTTTGGAGGTTGTAATTTAGATACAGAGGAAATTTATGAAATACTTATCAGTAACGAGATTCCCCTTTCGGATATTTTCTAACTATTCCAACCATCCCTTTGGGATATCTGAAAATATGACCCCACGGGGAATCGAACCCCGATTTTCAGCTTGAAAAGCTGGCGTCCTAACCGTTAGACGATGGGGCCGGGGGTGTGAAATAAAAAATGAGGATAAATCCTCATTTTTACGTCTCACTCATTGCCGATTATAGCATTTTCCATTGGAAGTGCTAGATTAAGTAGGTTGGAGGGGTGCTCCGAATTGGTAAGGAACCGCTCTCGAAAAGCGGCGCCCGCAAGGGCTTGTGGGTTCGAGTCCCACCCTCTCCGCACACATATGAAATTAGGAACGTACAGGCACTACAAAGGCAATCTCTACGAAGTTATAGGAGTGGCAAATCACAGTGAATCTTTAGAGCAATTTGTAGTATACAGGGCGCTCTATGATTCAAAAGAATTTGGACCGCAAGCGCTCTGGATTAGACCGCTAGCCATGTTTACCGAGAGTGTCACGGTAGACGGGAAAAAGATGCCACGATTCAAATATATAGAACATGAACCACAAAATTGAGGAGCGTTTTCAAAACGTTTCAAAATCAAAGACATTTGGAAATATCGTGCACTTATTTAACCTCAACAAAAAAGCGGTGCTTGATGCCGGCTGTTCGTACGGAGAGTTCCTCATTCACTTTGGAGACGGAAGTGAAGGTATTACACTCGACAAAGCCGAAGCTGAATACACTCGGAGCAAAGGTCTTTCTGTACACCTTGATAACGTAGAATCGCAAACGCTCAAACTGAACAAAACATTTGATGTAGTCTTTGCAAACAACCTCCTTGAGCACCTGTACTCACCCCACGAATTTTTAATAAAAACTAAAGAGTACTTAAAACCAGACGGCACTCTAATACTCGGCGTTCCCTGCATTCCAACCATTACCCCACTCATACAAATTAAAAAATTTAGAGGAAGTATGGCCGGCGGACATATAAACTTCTTCACAAGACGAACACTTATTGAAACCGTAAAGCGCGCCGGCTGGAAGATACAGACCGTACGAGGATTCCATTTCCGAAACCCTGTTATCGACCTGCCTCTTAATCCCATTTACCCGCACTTCTACGTTATAGCCACTCCAGACCCAAATTTTGAATATCCGGAAAAACGCAAAAAAGAACTCGCCGGATACAAAAATACCTCATAACAAACAACCTACTCACATTCACGATCGTGAATGTGAGTAGGTTGTTTGTCGTCAAATGTTACAGCAGTAATTCTTTTTGGATTGCTCCCTCTCGAAGCACAACTATGTTGCCATCAATAACTTGAGCGACCGTAGAAGGAGTTCCTGGCATTTTTCCATGGTCAACCACCATATCAATTTCTTGTGACTTATCTCCAAATTGTTCCAAAATTTCTTGAACAGTTGTTTTGGATTCTTCTCCACTCACATTTGCACTTGTTGCAGTAATTGGTCCACCAAACGCTTTAACCAATTCGAGTGAGAATTCATGGTCAGGAATACGTATACCTATTGTTTCATCCTCTTTTCCTTTTTTTGGTACCACAAGTGTTAGTGGGCCGGGTAGGAATTTCTCCGCAAGCGCTCGTGCTTTCGAGGAAAACACGCCATACTTCTCTGCCATTTCCATATCAGAGACAAGCACGCTCGTCTGCTTGCCTTCCTCTCGCCCTTTGAGTGCATAGAGTTTTTTGAGTGCATCCCTATTACCAACATCCACCCCAAGTGCATAGAGTGTATCGGTCGGATAGAGTACAATTTCCCCTTTTTGTAAGGCATTTACTGCATTATCTATTTCGGTCATATTCGTTGAATCATAGCTAAAAAGCGGGTATTCTGTCTATGCTTGCGCGCGTAGCCCTGCCTGCCGGCAGGCAGGTCAGCGGTAGAGCACTTCTCTAACGCCTGCTCGCCAAAGCGCCTATAGCTCAGTGGTAGAGCGCTTCGTTGACATCGAAGAGGTCTGAAGTTCGATCCTTCATAGGCGCACAATGAAAATATTAGCTATTGAAACCAGTTGTGACGAGACAGCCGTCAGTGTTGTTAGAGCTGAACCGCCTGCCGGCGAGGCAGACGGTGATTTTTCTAACGTTGAGTTTACTGTCCTCGGTAATACGCTCGTGTCACAGATTGATATTCACCGAGAATACGGTGGTGTGTTCCCCGCTGTCGCAAAACGAGAACATGCAAAAAGTTTGGTGCCACTTACCATAAAGACCCTGAAGGAAGCAGGGCTGCATACAGAGAGAGAAACCGATATGCACAAAGATCTTGAGGATGTGCTTCTGCGAGAGCCCGACCTCCTTGAGCAATTTAAAAAGCACATATCAAAACTAGAAAAGCCAAACATTGACATGATTGCTGTAACGCACGGGCCCGGACTTGAGCCAGCGCTGTGGGTTGGCATTAACTTTGCAAGAGCGCTGTCACTGACATGGAATGTTCCAGTCATCCCAGTCAACCATATGGAAGGACACATTTTTTCAGCACTACTCGGGGAAAAAATAGAAAATACATACCGGTTGTCGACAACTGAGTTCCCTGCGCTAGCTCTTCTTATAAGCGGTGGGCACACAGAATTGGTTTTAATAAAAAGTCATTTGGAGTATGAGATCATTGGAGAGACACAAGATGATGCCGCCGGAGAAGCGTTTGATAAAGTAGCTAGAATGCTTAGTCTTCCATACCCTGGTGGACCTGAATTGTCGCGTCTTTCGGAGATCGCACGAGAGAAAAGTATTGAGTCACCTTTTAAACTTCCTCGCCCCATGAAGAACTCTGACAATTTTGATTTTTCATTTTCAGGGCTCAAAACTGCAGTTTTATATAAGCTTAAAAAAATTGGTGAAAATAGCAAAAACCAGAAATCATACGATACATCGTATGATGATGTATCGTATGAAAATAAGCTTCTAGTTGCACGGGAATTTGAGGACGCTGTAGCAGACGTACTCGTCCACAAAACACGAAAAGCTATTGAAAAATACAATGCAAAAACGCTTTTGGTTGGCGGCGGTGTATCAGCAAACAAGTACATTAGAGAGAAGCTTGGTGAGCTTGACGTGAAGCTTCTTTTGCCGCAACAGGAATTGACCGGTGACAACGCTATCATGATTGCCATTGCTGGCTATTTCAGAAAACTTAAAAACGGTGAAGCCTCTGAAATAAGGGCCGAAGGAAATTTGAGATTGTAAAAGAAAGCCGGCACACGTACGTGTGCCGGTGAAAAATAGAAACGAGAACGTTAAAACCTACTGCGTCCTCCACATATCGTCTCAAACTTTCCGTCGTCCATGGAAACGTCCTCGATAAGGGTAACCAGAGTACCTCTGGCTGAAAGTGATCTGATACCAATCAGAGAACAGAAATGTTCGTGTAGCCACGCGGCAAGCCGTTCGAAATCTTCCGGGTTCTTGGATTGAGTTTCTCCCGAGGTCATCCCGTTCAATTTCACCTCTATGCCATACTCCGTTGGCAACTTATCAGGATCGCATATGGCGCTCGAGATCTTCAAAAAAAGCTCGGATTTGGAAAACGAACGACCGAAGAACTCTTCTATCTTGCAGCGAGTAGGTTCCCATGTGGTAATAACCGCAGTTTTTTGGACAACATGCCCACCGTCAACAATGGTGATTTTCAAACGCATAGTACCTCTCCATCGAGTTTGAGCTTCAGCCTCCAGTGGAAGTAATATTAAATAGGCCGTAGCAAGTCAAATGAAAGGGCGTGGCTACTTTTGATAAAATAGCCACGCCCTATGTGCACACCTCGCTCATGAAGGAAGCTCCCCAAAAAAGACTAGATAGAAGACAATGGCACAAGCCAGAAGAAGGAAAAATATCCCTGTTTTGTGCTGAAGGCAACTCTGTCGCCACCGTTTCTCCATCGAATTTCTCCTATAGTTTCACCTATTATTAGTAGAGCTAATCCCTCCAATTCCGTCAACCTACTTTGGAAAAAAGCCTTGTTTTCTGCTATTATTTCGAGAATGGATGATAAATTCCTAAAACCGTACGATCCAAATACGACTGAAAACGAGATATACAACAAATGGGAGGAAAGCGGTTTTTTCAATCCAGACGAATGTATACAAGCCGGCATCACAGAAAAAGATGCTCGGCCATTTTCAATTATACTCCCCCCTCCAAATGTGACCGGAAACCTTCACATGGGACACGCTGTCATGCTTGCGCTCCAGGACATCATGATCCGTTACAACCGCATGAGTGGAAAACGAACACTCTGGCTTCCCGGTACTGATCACGCCGCTATTGCAACACAATCAAAAGTTGAGAAAGAGTTATACAAAAAGGAGAAAAAAACAAGACACGACTTGGGGCGAGATGAATTTATCGCACGAGTCGAAGCATTTGCAAAAGAAAGCCACGACACGATCGTAAACCAGATTAAGAAAATAGGAGCGTCAGTCGATTGGAGCCGCGAAGCGTTCACGCTTGACGAAAACCGAAGTCTTGCGGTACGAACAGCGTTTAAGAATATGTACGACGACGGCCTCATTTACCGCGGATCACGCATTGTAAATTGGGATCCTAAGATGCAGACGACCGTTTCGGACGACGAGATTGAGTGGAAAGAAGAGAAAGCTACTTTTTATTACCTCAAGTATGGTCCATTTACAATTGGTACAGCACGCCCTGAAACGAAATTTGGTGACAAGTATGTGGTCATGCACCCAGACGATTCAAGATATAAAGAATACACCCACGGCCAAACGCTTGAAGTTGAATGGATTAACGGCCTTATTACTGCGACGGTAATTAAAGACGAAGCAGTGGACATGGAGTTTGGTACTGGAGTTATGACCATTACCCCATGGCACGACGCGACTGACTTTGATATTGCCGAGCGGCACAAGCTCGATAAGGAGCAAATTATTGATTTTAAGGGAAAGTTACTCCCTATTGCTGAAGAATTTGAAGGAATACACATCAGCAAAGCCCGACCAGAAATTGTCAAAAAATTAGAAGAGAAGGGACTTCTTGAGCGCGTTGACGAGAACTACACGCATCGAATTGCAACTAATAGTCGTGGAAATGGTGTCATTGAGCCGCAGATTAAGGAACAGTGGTTTGTCGATGTAAATAAAGAATTCCGCGGTACAACGCTTAAAAAAGAAATGCGAGACGCTGTTGAGGGCGGAAAAATTACTATTATTCCCGATCACTTTAAGAAAACGTATTTCCACTGGATAGACAATCTCCGTGACTGGTGTATCAGCCGCCAAATTTGGTACGGCCACCGTATTCCTGTTTGGTACAAAGGAAGTGAGGTATACGTAGGTGTTGAAGAACCCGGAGGTGATGGGTGGAAGCAAGACCTTGATACACTTGATACATGGTTCTCCTCCGGTCTCTGGACATTTTCAACGCTTGGTTGGCCCTTCGACTACGGACATTCGGCTGAGCTCAGTCGAAGCCCTCAGGGCAAGCCCATCTTCGACGACACTCAGGGCAAGCCAGTTCCGGGAAGTGATCTAGACGTTTATCATCCCACTGCCGTGCTTGAAACTGGATACGACATACTATTCTTTTGGGTAGCACGAATGATTTTAATGAGCAGTTATCACCTTGATGACATTCCGTTTAAAACAGTCTATCTTCACGGACTTGTCAGAGATGAGAAAGGACAAAAGATGAGCAAAAGTCTCGGTAATGTTATTGATCCGCTTGATATGACAGAAAAGTATGGAGCTGATGCCACTCGTCTTTCTCTTATAATCGGTGCCACTGCGGGTACAGACGTAAAACTTTCAGAAGATAAAGTGCGAGGATATAAACACTTCTCAAACAAGCTTTGGAACATCACTCGATTTGTACTTTCAAATACAGAAGGACTTGATAGTACGTCCCAACCCCCACTCACAAAAGAAGACACAAAAATACTTGAAGAAAGCAATACTTTTGCGAAAGAAGTAACAGAAGCTATAGAGCGGTTTCAACTTCATCTTGCAGGAGAGAAACTTTATCAATATGTTTGGCATACGTTTGCAGACAAGATTATAGAGGAGAGTAAACCGATTCTTGAAGGAGACGATGAAAAAGCTAAAAAATCACGACAATATACGTTGTATACTATATTGGTGCTAAATATAAAACTCCTACACCCGTTTACTCCTTTTGTCACTGAAGAAATCTGGTCCTCACTTCCCCATCACAAAGAAAACATGTTATTAGTCGAGAAATGGCCGGTAGATGCCTGAATTGAGTACATACACATATGCATTCCTAGGAGGCCTCTTGCCTGCGCTGTTGTGGCTGTGGTTTTGGCTCAAAGAGGACAAAAAACGTCCTGAACCTAGAGGGCTTATTGTATTTGCCTTTATAGCGGGAATGATTGCAGTCCCTCTTGTACTCCCTCTTGAAAAGTTTGCGGCGGCTCATTTTACAGGATTTATTATGCTTGTATTGTGGTCGGCAAGCGAAGAGATTTTGAAGTACTTGGCGGCATTCTTTTCAGTTCTAAAACGAAAAGAAATGGATGAACCTGTTGATGCGGTAATGTACATGATTACCGTTGCTCTTGGTTTTGCGGCACTTGAGAATACTTTTTTTCTTTTAAACCCCCTCTCTGATGGAAACGTAATTGGAGGAATTCTTACTGGAAATCTTCGCTTCGTTGGAGCAACACTTCTTCACGTACTTGCTTCAGCAACCATCGGTCTTGCGATAGCATTATCTTTTTATAAATCTCGTGCAGTAAAGCGAATATACTTACTAACAGGTATTGCACTTGCTGTGATATTGCATAGTCTATTTAACTTTTTTATAATGGAAAGTAACGGTGATCAACTGTTTACAGTTTTCCTTTCAGTATGGGCAGGAATTATTATTCTCATCCTACTTCTTGAAAAGGTGAAACGAATGCGAAAGCCAAGAAAATTATTCATAAGAAAAACAAAACATGGCGCGAAGTAAAAAATCATTTTTTGAACGACTTACCGGATCGGTTAATGTTGACGATGACGCTACATTTGAAGAACCTGAAATAAAAGCTCCAGCGCCTGAAACTCCAAAGCCTTCAGACGACCGCGAAGAATGGATGGAAGAAGAAAACAACGAAGGACAACTGACTGTGGATGTTTACCAGACAGCTGACAGCATTATCATAAAAGCAATTGTTGCCGGTGTTCGTCCTGATGACCTTGATGTTTCAATAACAAGAGACATGATTACCATTAGAGGTAAAAGAAAAGAACACAAAGAAGTAACTGAGGACAACTATTATTACAAAGAACTGTACTGGGGAACATTTTCACGGACAATTCTTCTGCCACAGGAAATCGATGTAGATTCAGCAGACGCAAAAGAGAAGCACGGAATATTAACGCTTATTCTTCCAAAAATTGACAAAGATAAGCAGACGCGAGTGAAGGTTAAGGCGCACTAAAAACTGCTAAACAAACACAAAAAAAGTCCCATTCTGGGGCTTTTTTTGTACTTATTATGTTGAAATCGATTTTTGGTGCTGGGGGCCGGATTCGAACCCACTACCCCTTGTTTTCAGAGTTT
>CAJXDB010000022.1 GCA_913052285.1 uncultured bacterium
GTAATTCAGGCAATCTCGACTTTTCTCGGTAGATGGGCGAAAGATATGGGTTTCCAAGGTCCTATTGAAGTAATTCCAAACGCTGTTGATATTTCTAAGTTTTCTAGAAGTATAACCGCAAAAAATCGCGCTTTGGCTGAGCGTAAACTTGGAAAGACAAAAGGTGATATATACGTTATTACAACATCGCGATTAGTTAAGAAAAATGCAATTGATGATGTTATTGAGGCTCTGGTGTTCTTACCAAAAAATATACACTTTGCCGTACTAGGTACCGGTCCTGACGAGAAAGCACTCAAACAACTTGTTAGAGACAGAGGAATGACCAATCGTGTCCATTTTCTAGGACATGTTGACCATAAGGATATTCCTAGCTATCTTACTGCAGCAGATATATTTATTCGGCCATCTCTATCAGAGGGTATGGGAAGTTCATTTATTGAGGCAATGGCGGCTCGGGTTCCGGTTATAGCAACTCAAGTTGGAGGTATTTCCGATTTTTTATTTGATCCGGAACGCAATCCGGAAATAAAACCTACTGGGAGAGCAGTTAAAGTACACGACCCTCAAGGAATTGCCGCGGCAATTGAAAAATATATTAAGCACCCAAAAGAAACAAAAAACATTGTCGCCAATGCATATGTTATGGTTTCGAGTCGGTACGATTGGAATTTGATTGCATCTGATATGGAGACACGTGTATTCAGAAAACTATATAAACAAAATCAGACAAAACGTATTCTTATTGCAACAGGACTCTATCCGCCGGATGTAGGAGGTCCTGCAACATACGCTAAGCTTTTGCATAGTGAGTTACCAAAGTGTGGTATTGAGACTGCCATACTTTCTTTTGGGACAGTGCGTTATCTTCCAATAGGTGTTCGTCACTTTGTATATTTTTTTAAACTTTTACGCGCTGGAAGGAATGCTGATGTTATTTTTGCACTCGACTCTGTGAGCGTTGGTCTACCGTCACGCGTTGCCGCTTTGGTACTAAAGAAGCGGTTCATACTTAAGGTGGTAGGTGATTATGCATGGGAGCAGGGTGTACAAAGATTCAATGTCACTGATACACTTCATGATTTTTTACAGTCAGGCTCCAAATACAATCCAGTTGTCAGAGCCCTTATGTTTATTGAACGGTGGGTCGCAAAAGGCGCAGAGACAGTCATTGTTCCAAGCGAATATCTTAAAAATGTAGTTAGATGTTGGGGTATAGGTGAGAGAAAAATAAGAGTTATTTACAATGGATTTACACCTCCACAAGACCCTGGTAATAAAGATACACTTCGCGGACTACTTCAGTTTGATGGGAAGTTTATACTAAGCGCCGGTCGTTTAGTTCCGTGGAAAGGTTTTGATGCTCTCATTCACGTTGTGTCAGAAATGCATAAAGAAATACCAGATATCAAATTAGTTATTGTTGGAAGCGGGCCAGATCAAAGAAAGTTAGAGAGACAAATTAAAGAGAGAAGGGCAGAAGAGTTTGTAGTTCTCGCGGGTCCTATAGATAGAGACATTTTGCTTCGGTATATAAGGGCGGCTGATGTTTTTGTGCTAAACACGTCTTATGAAGGATTTTCTCATCAGTTGCTTGAGGTGATGGCCGTAGGAACGCCTCTTATAACAACAAGCGTTGGAGGAAATATAGAGCTTGTTGAAGATAAGAAAGATGGCCTACTTGTTTCGCATAATAATAAACAAGACTTAACTTCTGCACTCGCAACTGTTCTAGGAGATCGAGCATTTTCAAAACAGCTGTCGAGTAACGCTTTTAAAAAAGTAGAGCAATTCAGCGAAAAACGAATGATTAGTGAACTTATAGATGTACTGGTATGAAAGTTATAATGCTCTCAACTGACCACAGAGCTTTTGAAGAAGGTAGTAATGTAAGGCTACGTTTCTTAGATTATGGGAGCATAGTAGACGAGCTTCACATCATTGTATTTTCAAAGGAAGGAGATCTTGCAAAGGAGCAAATTGCTCAAAATGTATGGCTTTATCCTATTAAGTCAAAAAATCGTCTAATCGCTTTATCACAAATTCGCTCTATAGCTAAATCTTTTGAGAACATTGATATCGTTTCTGCACAAGATCCGTTTGAAACTGGTGTAGTTGGGTTGTACTTAAGTAAATCTCTTGGTTCCAGTTTTCACGTGCAGGTACACACTAACTTCTTAAGTACACATTTTGCTAAGCTTTCCAAAATGAATGCTTGGAGAGTACATATTGCAGGTTTTGTATTACCGCGAGCAGACTGTGTTCGCACAGTGTCTCGGCGTGTACAGAAATCAATATATGAAAAATATACATTAAAAACAGAACCGGTAGTATTGCCGGTATTTGTTGACAGTATGGCAATTAAACATGCTGTACCGACAAAAGATATACATGGCAGATACTCTCGATTTGATTTTGTCTTTCTTATGGTCAGTAGGCTTGAGCGCGAGAAAGATATTTCTCTTGCCGTGCGTGCAATGCGTAGCGTTGTAAAAGAGCATCCTAAGGCGGGACTTGTGATTGTTGGAAGCGGTAGCGAAGGTAAAAAATTGCAGAAATATATTAACAAATCGGGCCTTCAAGATACTGTGATACTTGAGCAGTGGAATACAGATGTTATTTCTTACTACAAGACTGCGGACGTATTTATTAACACATCGCGATACGAAGGATATGGCAGAACACTTATTGAAGCAGCATCTGCAGGGTGTCCGATTATCACGACTGATGTAGGTATTGTCGGAGATATATTAGATAGAGAGGATATTTTTGTTTGCAACGTTGGAGGTATAAAATGTGTTGAAAAAAGTATACGTATGGCAATTGAAGAAGAGGAAATGCGCAAGGAAAAGGCACTACGTGCCTTGCGTTCAATATCTATGCATGCCTCTGAAAGCAAGGAAGAATACCTAGCTCGATATAGGCATATGCTCGAGTCATGCATGTAAAAAAACCAAAGCACATTCTTTGTATGGGTGGTGGTACAGGCACCTACACTGTTCTTTCTGGTCTTAAAAAGCAGATGACGGAACAAGTTGACTTATCAGCGATTGTGTCTGTTTCAGATAGCGGTGGAAGCACAGGAAGACTTCGGGATGAATTCGGATATCTACCTGTAGGAGATCTCCGAATGGCACTCGTAGCCCTCTCTGAAGCGGAAAATGGCGATGATGTTTTGCGTAAGCTCTTTCTACATCGTTTCAATAAAGGGAAAGGGCTTGATGGGCATAATGTTGGGAACCTACTTTTGGTTGCACTTACAGATATTCTGGGCTCGGAGGAGCGCGCAATTGAGCATGCGTCAAAGGTTCTTCGGGTTAAGGGTAATGTGATTCCTGTATCAACTGATGCTGTAACGCTTGTGGCACAGTGTGCAGACGGGTCTGTTGTAAAAGGTGAGTCTTCTATAGACGAACCACGGCATGGCAGAGACGGAACGCAAAAAATTACCAAGCTTTGGCTGGAGCCATCTGCACATATTTCAGACAATGCACAGGAAGCAATAGAAGATGCTGACCTTATTGTCCTTGGTCCAGGGGATCTTTATTCAAGTGTTCTTGCTAATGTTGTTGTTGATGGTGTATCAAGCGCTTTACAAAGGTCAAAAGGAAAACTTGTTTATATCGTTAATCTTATGTCTAAGTATGGTCAAACACACGGCCTTACTGCGAAGGGACACGTAGATGAAATTGCTCGATATACTAATAGGTTTCCCGACTATGTTATGATAAACACCGCTCCGCTTCCGAGTGCAATTCTTGGTAAGTATAAAAAGCAGAAGGAATTTCCTATTGAAGATGATATTGATACGAATGCACATAAAAACTCAAAGATCTTGCGAGACGGTTTTCTAGCAAAGGAAGAGATTGTAAAACCGTCTGGAGACATATTAAAAAGAAGTCTTATCCGTCATGACTCTATCAAACTTGCGCGGGCAATTATTTCACTTATTTAATATATGACAAAAAAACCACGTATAGGATTTATTGGACAAGGGTACGTCGGTAAGGGGTATGCCGATGACTTTGAAGATCGTGGATTTACCATTGTTCGCTATGCACTCGAGAAGCCTTATGTAGAGAATAAAGAGGATATAAAGGAATGCGACATTGTTTTTGTAGCGGTACCAACACCAACAACTCCTGACGGTTTCGATGATGGAATTGTGCGAGATGTGATGAGTTTGGTTGGAAAAGGTGCAACTGCTGTTATTAAATCAACAGTGCTTCCTGGTACTACAGAATCTATTCAAAAAGAAAACCCGGATTTATTTGTGCTGTTTTCTCCAGAATTTTTGCTTGAAGTTACCGCAAAAGAAGATGCAGCTAATCCAATCATGAACGTTATAGGCATTCCAGAAGATACTAAGGAATATCGAGAAAAAGCGGAAGAGGTGCTTAATGTACTACCAAAAAGTCCACATACTCAAGTTTGTGGAGCCAAGGAGGCCGAGATCATCAAATACACACATAACTGCCGTGCATATGGAAAGATTATTTTCTCAAATTTATTCTATGATCTGTCAAATGCTCTTGGTTGCAATTGGGAGGATATAGAGAAGGCAATGGATGCGGATCCTATGTTTAGTAATTGGTACAATAAACCAGTCCATAAAGGAGGAAGAGGTGCTGGTGGGCACTGTTTTGTTAAGGATTTTGCGGCATTTAGAGCATTTTATGAAAAAAATACCAATGATGACATCGGAGTTGACCTGCTAAAAGAATTTGAGGAAAAAAATAAAGAATTACTCATTGCAAGTAAGAAAAATCCTGAACTGTTGAAAGAAGTATACGGAATAGGTGAGTAGTATGAAATTACTTTTCATCACACAAAAAGTCGACGCGCGCGACGATGTGCTTGGTACCTACCATAGGTGGATTGAGGAGATAGCAAATCACTTTGAACGTGTAACTGTAATTTGCCTTGAGGAAGGTGAGTATGACTTACCGAGTAATGTTGAGGTATTTTCACTTGGTAAAGAAACAGGAGTGTCTCGTGTACGATATATCGTACACTTCTATAAGTATGTGTGGGGAATGAGGAGAAAATATGACAGTGTATTTGTACACATGAACCAGGAATACGTTCTGCTTGCCGGGCTTTTATGGCGTATGTGGGGCAAGAAAATTGGGTTTTGGTATAATCATACCTATTGCACGCTCTGGACACGTTTAGCGGGAACACTTGTACATGTTGTATTTCATACTTCACCATTTGCGTGTACTGCCTCATTCAAAAATGCCATTGTTATGCCGGCAGGTATCGATACTGATCTATTTAAGCCTGCAGACAAAAAGGTGGGCACAGGTTTGTCAATACTTTCGTTGGGTAGAATTTCTCCTCTTAAACACCTCGAGGTACTTATAGATGCAGTAAAGATTCTTAATGAAAAAAATATTTCTTTTACACTCAATATATACGGCCCCATAGTAGATCGTGGCTACTTCAATCGCATCTCAAGGCAGGCTAAACCGTTAGAAAATAAAGTGGTATTTCACGGCAGTATCCCAAACAAGGATACACATGCGATATACAATAGTCATGATGTATTTGTAAATCTGACTCCAAGTGGTAATTTTGATAAAACGGTACTTGAGGCTATGGCATGTGAAGTACCGGTGTTGGTATCAAGTAATGCATTTGATGTATCAGATACTCTGCATTTTAAAGAGAGTGATTCAAAAGATTTAGCAGACAAGCTAACAGAAATTAAAACCTTTTCTGATGCTAAAGAATTACGTAAATACGTTGTTACAAACCATGGACTCAGTGTACTTGTATCAAAACTTAAAACTATATACTCATGAAGCAAAGTCTTTTTAGAAAATTAACAAATAAAAAACTATCTACTATCAGTCTGTCTGGAGCTGTTCTTGATATTGGAGGAAGTCATGATGCTTCGTATCATAAACTTTTTCAGGGTGATTACACTGTTACTGCAGTAAATATACAAAAAGATACAGATCCGGATGTGGTGCTCGACATAGATACTGAAAAACTGCCGTTTAATGACGAATCATATGATGCAGTACTCCTTATTAATCTCCTAGAACATGTTTACGACTATAAACATGTACTCTCCGAAAGCTATCGAGTACTTAAACAAGAAGGTAAATTGATAGCTGTAGTGCCATTTTTATACTATATACACCCAAGTCCAAATGACTATTTCCGCTATAGCAAACAGGCTCTTAAGAAAATACTTGCAGACAACAATTTCTCCTCTGTGGAGGTTATAGGGATAGGGTGCGGAGCTTTTAGTGCATCCCACAATTTACTTCATCGGTTCTTCCCGTCATTTGTAAGTGTGCCATTTGAGTGGTTTGCAAGAGGAATTGATATCTTTCTTCGCAAGAGTGCACAGCTTTTAGGGAAAAAATATGATGGGACCGAGTATGCACTTGGTTATGTTGTAACCGCTCAAAAAAAGTAATGTGATAGGTATTAAAAAATTTTTTAGAAAATATCGTCAACATCTTCCGCTCTTCGTTCAGCGGAAGTATTTTAAATGTGTCACGCTCAAACCAAATGGTGTTCCTAAAGGGCGAGTGCTAGTAAGTTATGCAGTGACGTCTGCCGGGCTTTCAGACAATAATAAACTTTTTAATTACCACACTGGTCCATGGGAAAGTAATAAAATTACTTCGATTTTTCTAGAGCTTGGGTATGTGGTTGATGTAATTCACTACAATAATAAAAAATTCACTCCAACAGAGAAGTATGATGTGATCTTTGGAGTAACTGGAAATTTGCTTCGGTTAGTAGAAGAGACACCAGGAAATCCTGTGGTTTTATTTCATCCAAGAACAAGCTCTATTAAGTACAACAATAAAGGAGAAGTTAATAGAATAGAAAATCTTAAAAAAAGAAGGGGTGTTTCCTACAAACCCAAACGACAGGAACCATATGAAGACCGTGAGGAAGAAATTCTAAAAGTTTCAGACGGAGTAATTCTTATTGGAAACGAAAGAACCCTATCTACCTATACTAAAGAATTTCAAAGTAAAATTATAAGAATTCCAGTATCCACATCACCTCTTAAATATGTAAAGAATAAATTTGTTCCAAAAGAGAGAGAATTTATGTGGCATTTTGGACGCGGGGCAGTACATAAAGGACTTGACCTGGTATTGGAAGTTTTTGCAAAACATCCCGAATGGAAACTCAATATAACGGGTTTTATTGACCGAGAACCTGATTTTATGGCTATATATAAGGATGAATTGGCACTTCCAAATATCCATTTTCATGGGCATCTTGATCCAAGCAGTGACTGCTTTATTGATATTGCAAAACGCTCTGTCGCTTTTATTGCTCCAAGCGTGAGTGAGTCTATTTCAGTGGCATGTGCAAATATGATGAAATTAGGGCTATTTCCAATTGTCTCTAGAGATACAGGTATTGATCTTCCGCATGGCGCTGGTATATATCTTGAGGATTGTTCAATCTATGAGATTGAAGAAGCTGTAGCTTCTGTGTTTGTGATGGATAAAAGCGAGCTTGAAGATCAGATTAGAAGAACACAGAAAGTCGCCACAAATTCATATACACGAGAGCTTTTTGAGGAAGTAATGAAAGACTTTATAGTTAAGCATCTAAAATAATGAGTACTAAACTTACAGCATGCTATTTTGGTATTTATAAACCGAAGTGGGCAAGAGACACGGTTCTATTGAATGGGTTATCTGAACATGGTGTTGAGACGATATATTGTACTGATTCAGCAAAAGGGTTTCGTAAATTTCCAAATTTAATAAAAAAACATCGGAAGCTTCGAGATAAATATGATTTCATTCTTGTTGGCTATTTGAGCAATATAGTTGTGCCACTCGCGCGCATTATTTCTAGAAAAAAGGTTGTATACAATGCTCTGACTTCAATGTACGAAGGCTCAGTTCTTGACAGAGGAAAGTTTTCTATATTCTCTCCAATGCGCTACGCAATTTGGATTATGGATTTTCTCGCATTTCATAGTGCTCACATTGTACTTGTTGAAACAGAGGAACAGCTTAAATTTATATCTAAGATGTTTTTTGTACCAAAGAGGAAATTGTTACAGACATGGATAGGCGCTTTAAATGATTCATTCCATCCTGATTCTGGTATTAAAAAAAGAGATAAATTTACAGTAGTGTTTCGTGGTTGGTTCTTGCCAGCTACCGGTATGGAACATGTATTAGAAGCTGCTAAAAAACTTCCTGACGTACAGTTTCTACTTATTGGAAGGGGTATGCTTAAAGGTTTGGTCAAAGACGAGATTAAAGATCTTAGTAATGTAGAGCTTATAACGGAGTTTGTTTCAGATGATGTGCTTAGAGAGAAAATGCTCTCAAGTCACGTAATGCTTGGTCAGTTCGGGAGTCATCCAAGGATGGATAGAACAGTGCAGAATAAGACATT
>CAJXDB010000023.1 GCA_913052285.1 uncultured bacterium
TTGGAATGCCAATTCTTGCCGGTGACTGTTCAAACGTGGTTGGTAAGTCGATTACGCCTCTGAAACCGGATCCTGCTCGCGGCCAGAGTGTGTCAAAAGAGCTGTCGATCGAGCAGCATGGTTTGGTGGAAGTGGAAGACCCGTTTAAGTACGTGGTCTATACCTTCTTGCCGGAGGGGCCTGCCAAACTGTTTCTTCGGCTCGGTGACGAACACCAGTCGCGCAACATGGCTGAGGAACTCAATGCAAGGACAGATGAACTTCAGTACCCGAATCGGTGCATTCCAATCACCATAGACCTCTACGGTACGGCGCCAGCCGAAGACTACGTGTTCTCCTCCAAGGGGAATTCGGTGAAGCCTCGTGCGGTGAGCTTCAAGGGTATGGCAGGTTTTCGCTTCTCCTTTGAGGCGTGCAACGGTCGTGGCGAGCTCTCACTTCCGCGAGAGTTTTTGGGCCACATGTTCTGGAGCATGACTTCGGCTACAGGCCTTATCTACCCCAAGAGTGGGCGGCTTCCGACGGAAGCGGGTGACCCGAGTGAGGTTGGTGCCATGGTTCGTGATGGCGAACACTACACAGAACAATATCTGGTGGTATCAGACTAGGATTTGGCGATGCGCGACTCTTAATCGCGCATCGCCACCCTTTTTTATGTATTTAAATTCTCATAACAAAACATACGTATATGCGGCATTTATTGTCGCGTGCATTTTTAGTTTATCAGCTACTCACACTGCATTTGGTTTCGGCAACGCAAGTGGAGGAGAATCTGGATCATCTAGTGGCGGTGAATCTGGAGCACCAAGTGGAGGAGGTGCTGGAAATGCTGGAGGTGCACCAAGTGTTCCTAATAATACAAACTTTGGCAATGCAAGTGGCGGTGAATCAGGGACTCCAAGTGGTGGAGAATTAGGATCACCGAGCGGAGGTGAGTCAGGTTCATCAAGTGGTGGGGAAATTCCTACTCCTTCGGCTCCAACACCAGGGCCATCTGTTCTGGTAACACCACCTGCTACGTCAACTCCTCCAGCTATAACACCAACTCCTCCTACACCACCGACTCCGCCAGTTGTACCTCCTACGACTCCTCCAACTACACCGCCACCAAGCGGGGGTGGTTCTGGAGGCGGAGGTTCTGTAAGCAGTGCAGGTGGTTCTGGCGGGGGACTTAATTCGCCGCGTGTCACTTTAGATCAGATTAAAACACCTGACGAACAGGAGCTTGCATTTGTGTACTTGAGTCAGGTTCCGTACACAGGTTTTGAAACCGGTACTGCGGGGCAGGCATTATTTTGGACACTTCTTGTAATCTGGAGCGCTCTTGTTTCATACGCCTTTGCATTTGGTAGGATTGGAAATAAGTTATTCTCATTTGCATTTGAAAAATCAGAGAATAGTAATTTGAACGAACTTGAGCATGTAGCAAACCATGAACCATCTGCTCGAGCACATGTGTCTCCTCCAGCGAATCTGCCTGTCGGAAACGTACACAGTAGTGAATACGGTAACTCACAAAATGAAAACAACTCAAATGGCAACAATGAAATTTACCGAAAACTTGAGGAGCTCATGCATCGTGAAAGTATTTTATGCTCTCCGGAAGTTATACGCATCCTCGCTCAACGTTCCGAGCAGGATATGTATAAAGCTCAAGCTCTGTGTGCTTCAATTGTTGAAAAAGCCAAGGCGGAATATCCGCGTGAGGATGGTTATATTTCGATGAACAGGATTCGCCTCGAGTCTTTAATGCCTGAAGTGGACAATGAAAATAGTGCTCACACTGATAACGCTGACTCTGCTATACCTGTTGCTACTTCCCAAACAGCGACGACATCTGCATTTATTAGTTGGGTTGTTGGTGGAGAACATGAGAAAATCTTCACGTTCTTAAGGCGACTTGGACAGGGAGAATCCGCGTATTCTTTTATCGGAGAATCTGTCTGTGCTCTCGATGACGTTTATAGAAATAGACGAGGTGACAGCCGTATGGTAGATGAACATCTTGTAGAGTGTACACAAAAGCTTTCTGATCAGGAGCTAGAACGACTCATTGCTGTTTTGTCAGAAGGTGTAGATAGAAGTTATAGTCACGCGGATGCAAATGTCCGCACTGCAGTAGTTCGCGCACTCACGCTTCTTAAGAAATAATTACGCTTTTGAATCTATCTCTTTTTTGAGGAGCTTGAGAATTTCTTCTAGTGTTTGTTTTCCTAGGGTTTTTCCGTCTCTGCTCTCTACTGTTACTGTTTTTTCCTCTATTTCTTTATCTCCAATAACAAAAAGGTAGGGGATTTTCTTAAGCTTCCCATCACGAATTTTTTTGTTAAGTGTTTCGTTTCCTTCATCTATGTCTGCGCGTATGCCATTTTCTGTAAGTGTCGCAAGAGTCTCATTTGCATATGATTTATGAGGATCTGCTATTGGAAGTATTTTAACTTGAACAGGGGAAAGCCATAACGGCAGTGCACCCTGAACGTGTTCAATAAGTATTGAAAGGTATCGTTCAATTGAACCCATAATAGCCGCATGAACCATTGCAATGCGTTCGCGCTCTCCATTTTCGTTTACGCATGTAAGGTCAAAGCGTTCTGGAAGGTTCATATCAAGCTGTATTGTTGCAACTTGCCACTCGCGTCCAAGAGAATCAACAGCCATAAAGTCCACTTTCGGGCCGTAAAATGCCGCCTCGCCAATTTGTTCTTTGGCTTCTACTCCTTTTTCTTTTACAATTTCCCGCAACTGATTTTCTGCATTTTCCCACACAGAGGAGTCGCCGAGGTACCCTTCCTTTTCATCTGGGTTGTGTAATGAAAGTCGAACATCAAGGTCAAACCCGACTGCGCCGTAAAATTCGTGTACGATGTCCCAAATCTTGAAAAATTCCTCTTTTATTTGGCTAAATCTGCAGAACACATGAGCGTCATCTTGGGTGAATGCTCTTGTTCTTGATATTCCTGAAAGTTCACCAGTCTGTTCATCACGGTAACATTTTGTTGTATTTGCGTATCGAACAGGAAGTTCTCTATAGCTCCAGATTTTTCTATTGAAAATTTCAATATGGTGAGGACAGTTCATTGGCTTCATGGCAAACTCGTGTCCTTCACGTGTGGTGATCTTAAACAATTCGTCCTCAAATTTATCCCAATGGCCACTTTTTATATATAAATCTTTTTTAGTTAGATGTGGTATGTCCACTTGTTCGTAACCATGTTTTTTTCTAAGTTCCCATACAAAGTCGTCTAGGAGGTTTCTTACAAGGGTGCCGTTCGGTGTCCACAGCGGAAGACCTCCACCAACAAGCTCTGAAAAGGTAAACAAATCAAGCTCTCGACCGAGCTTACGATGGTCTGGTTTTTCAGATTTTTCACTCATGCAGGCAATAGTATCATCAAAGAGTATGCACTCAAAGTTCCTTCACGACTTCGGCTATGATGCTTGGTGTACCGTTTCGTCCAGAAAGACGTCCTTTTATTGCAATACATTTTTCAGGCGCCAAAAAGTCTCTATATTCAGAAAATACTCGAGGAAACACCACCACCTCTATATTTCCGCTAAAATCAGCAATACGCAGAAATGCCATCGTGTCTCCTCCTTTAGTTAAAATTTGCTTAGAATCTTCGACGATACCAGAAATAACTGTGCCCATTCCTTCGCGTAAGCCATCTCGAACATTTTGGATATTTCGTTTTTGTTTAGAAAGTTTTTCCTTGAATTTATCAAGCGGATGTCCCGACACGTACACACCAAGAAGTTCTTTTTCCCACGTAAGCATATCTTCTTTACTTGCAGGCTGTGTTTTTTCTAGCACAAGCTTTGCTCCTCCAGCACTCCCTTCTTCAACAGCACCAAAGAGTGAGTCTTGACCTTCTGCGGCTTGAGAAATTTCTTTACTGAAAGAAAGAAGGCTGTCGAGATTTTCGTACATAGCCCCACGTTCTTCAAGTCCATCTAAAGCTCCGCATTTTATTAGGGCTTCAAGCGATTTTTTATTCAAGTTTCGATCTAGAATACGTTCAAGAAAATTTACAAGAGAAGTAAATTTTCCTCCTTTTTTGCGTTCTTCGATAATGGCTCCAGTAATACCTTCTCCAAAGTTTTTAATTGAGTGTAGGCCAAAGCGAATTGACTCGACTCCTTTCTCGTCAGTAATAACTGTAAAGTCACCAAAGCTCTCATTCACGTCGGGTGGTAGAACTGCAATACCCATCCTTTTACACTCGACAATTTCCTCAAAAATTTTATCTACGTCTCCCGCATCTGCCGTTAGTAGAGCTGCCATATACGGAGCAGAGTGGTTTGCCTTCATGTATGCAGTCTGGTATGCAACTTTGCCATAACTTGCGGCGTGCGCCTTATTAAATCCGTAAGCGGCAAAAGGTTCAATGCGACGCCATAGTTTCTCTGCGTTTATTTCACTCATACCATTCTCAACGAGTCCTCGTTTAAGTTTTTCTTTCTGGGCTTCCATTTCCGCCGGAATTTTCTTTCCCATCGCTTTTCGAAGTGCGTCCACTTCTAGCCAGGAGTATCCTGCAAGGTGAACAGCGATAAGCATTACGTCCTCTTGGTAGGTAATGACTCCATATGACTGAGATAGGATTTCTTTCATGCGCTCATCAAGAAATGTGATTTTCTTAGGATTATGCTTCCGTTCAATATATGAAGGTATAGATTCCATAGGACCTGGACGGTAGAGGGCAACCATAGCGTTAATATGGTGGATTGTGGTTGGCTCCAGTTCTTTTAAATATCTGGTCATGCCTCCTCCTCCTAGCTGGAACAATCCCAAGGTCTCACCACGTGAAAGCATTTCAAATGTTTTCTTGTCATCTAAAGGGATATTCTCTATATCTATAGACACATTGTGTAGTTTTTTGGTTAGAGCAACAGATCTTGCCAAAATAGAGAGATTTTTTATACCTAGAAAATCAAATTTAAGGAGGCCTGCATCTTCTACGGCATGCATATCGTACTGCGTTATTATTTTTCCACCTTTCGGATCAAGTTGCAGTGGTACAAAATCGGTGAGTGGGGTTGGAGATATCACAACACCTGCGGCATGCACAGAGATGTGTCGCGCACCCCCCTCGACTTTCTTGGCAAGATCTATTACCTCTTTTACATCTGGTTCCTTTTTATACATCTCTTCAATTTCTGGGACTAATTTCATTGCCTTTGTGATGGACATTGGAAATCCTTGTGACCCGAATGGTATGAGCTTTGCAATTCTATCTCCAACTCCATATGGGTGTCCTAGAGCGCGCGCCACATCTCGTACTGAAGCTCTTGCCATCATTGTTCCAAATGTTCCAATCTGTGCGACCTTGTCGTCTCCGTATCTCTTTTTTGCATATTCGATGACTTCATCACGCCTGTCGTCTGCAAAGTCCATGTCAATGTCGGGAGCTTTTGGCCTTTCAGGATTCAAGAAACGCTCAAAAGGCAATTTATATTCAAGAGGATCTATATTTGTGATTCCGTTTAAATATGAGACTACTGATCCTGCGGCTGACCCACGAGTCGTAGCGAGGATGCCATTTTCTCGTGCGAAGTGAAGTAGATCCGAAACTACTAAAAAATATGGCGAGAACCCTTTTTCACTTATTATTCTTAATTCATATTCAATCCGATCAGTTAATTCTTTAGTTTCTTTAAGACCTCTTTTTGAAATTCCTGTATTTGTAACTTTTCTAAGTACGTGGTCATAGTTCTGACCATCTTCGATTTTGTAATCAGGAAATACCCATGTACCAAGCTTTAGCTCAAGGTTACACCTATCTGCAATTTTATGAGTATTCTTAATTGCCTCTGGAATGTTCTTAAAATATTCTAGTGCCTGCTCCTGGTTAATAAATGAAAAGTCAGGTGTTCCGGTGTCAAAACCACCTTGTTCTTCCGTATCCGCGCTTGATTGAATTTTTACCAATGTTTCGTGTGCCTTACGATCATCTTTGTGTATATAGTGAACATCATGTGTCGCTACAAGTGGTACACCTGTGTCGTCTGAAAGCTTTGCCACTTTTTTCATCGAGGCTTCGTGTCCTTCTATTTCTGGATGGTGGGTTAGTTCAAGAAATACATTCTTATCTCCAAAAATATCTTTGTACTGGTCCAGTATTTCTTTCGCGCCATCAAAGTTGTTTTTTTGAAGTTTTGGCAAAATCGTACTTCTAGACGATGGAACAATAGCAATAAGTCCGCCTTTGTGTTTACGCATTAGTTCAAGGTCAATACGCGGTTTGTGATAAAAACCTTCAAGGTATGAGTCGGTAACAAGTTTAAGGAGATTTTGATATCCAGTAGAGTCTAGTGCCAGAAGCACTAGCCTAGAATTACTGCCGTCGATACCAGACTCTTTGTCGAGGCGAGAACGAGCGGCAACATATGCGTCGACCCCAATAATCGGTTTTATACCTTCTTTTTTGCATTCTTTATAAAAATCAATTGCTCCATATAGGTTACCGTTGTCGGTGAGAGCAAGTGCAGTCATTTCAGCACGAACAGCGGCATTCACGAGTTCAGGAATTTTTGGCAGTGCCTGAAGCAAGCTATAATGACTGTGCGTATGGAGATGAATAAATGCCATTGGATCAAGTATACCAGATTGCCATGAGGCTCCCGCACCGGAACATTAAGTACATCATAGGGATTGATGAGGTTGGGCGTGGCCCTGTTGCTGGCGGTGTTGCTGTGGGCGCAGTGCTGCTGCCGTTGTCATTTACTAAGCGTCATTTTCGCGGTGTGCGTGATTCCAAGAAGCTTACTGCAAAAGCTCGAAATGAATGGTTTGAGAATATAAAAAGTAAAAAAAAGAATGGATCTCTGAACTATGCTGTTTCATTTACCGGGCATAATCGTGTTGACCGAGTAGGTATTGCGCGCGCTGTTCGTTCGGCACTTAACAGGGCCCTTGTTCGCTTAGACGCCAATCCTCGAGAATGCCTAATACTTCTTGATGGTGGACTTAGGGCACCAGAAGAATTTATATTTCAGAAAACCATAATTCGTGGAGATCAGAAAGAGTTTGTAATAGCACTTGCTTCAATTGTTGCCAAAGTAACTCGTGATAGAAGAATGGTGCGTATCTCAAAAACATATCCGGAGTATGGTTTTGAGCTTCATAAAGGGTACGGAACAAAGCTTCATTACAATAAAATTAAAAAACATGGAATGTGTGACATACACAGAAGAAGTTTTTTAAAACGCTTTGACAATGGGATAAGTTAACGGTAACCTACTTAGTGGAAGGGTAAGAGTTTCTTAATTCAAACAGAGGAGGGATAAGTGGCAAGCAAGAAACCAAAGTCTCCGAAGAAGAGGAGGCAGAAACCAATATGCCAGTGCGAAAACGGATGTGCATATTGTCCGGGTGTGAATGGGAGCACTGCAATGTGTACAGCCGATGGAGGCGAACCCAGACTTGTCTATAAACGAGACAAGGTGGGTGAATGCTCGAATTTTCGTCCGTCTGGGGAAGTTCCTCTACACCCAGGTTAAATCATTTTTCAAAAGGGGTGCCCCGCATTGCGCGGCACCCCTTAGATGTTGATATTTATAGGTTTTTCAGTATACTCTATTTCCATGGGAGTACGAATGCGGCTCACTAGAGCCAAAACAAAAAGCAGGCGATCACATCACGCGCTTTCTGAGCCGCGTCTTTCTAAGTGTGTCGACTGTGGAGAACCAGTACTTCGTCATCGAGCTTGTGAAAGCTGTGGCAAATACAGAGGACGTGCTGTTATTGATGTTGCTCTCAAAGCCGAAAAGAAAGAAAAACGTGAAAAGAAAAAGCGCGCTGAAGCTGGTGCGGGTCAGAAAGAACGAGGCGATGCACCTAAAGCAGAAGAAAAAGAGGTACAGACCGCTCCAGAAGTGGAACAAAAAGCGGGACCTATTTCTGTTGAAGAAATGGCGCGAAGAGGATAGTTTTTGTGATATACTAAATAGTATATGGCAAATAGGCACCTTTCGAGGTCTATAGTTCTTCAAACTCTATTTGAGTTAGACGTGCAGGAAAAAGGTACTGCAACAGAAAAGGATATTCTAAAACGAAATGCCGAGGAATTCGCTCCGGGAGGGGGGGATTTTTCATTTATGCAGGAACTCCTTAAAAGTATTCTTGCCAAGAAAAAAGATCTCGACAAAATAATTGAAAAAGCGGCTCCAGAATGGCCGATTGATAAAATTTCTCCTGTTGACAGAAACATTTTACGAATTGGCCTATACGAGCTTTTATTTGCAGACCGTGCTGAAGTGCCTGCAAAAGTTGCAATAAATGAAGCAAT